>NZ_LPWD01000043.1 GCF_001723295.1 Methyloceanibacter marginalis | reverse complement strand
GATCGTCGACGGCCACCAGCCCGTCGAAGCGCATGGTGAGATGCTCGACCGTGAGCACGGGGTCTTTGGCCCAGGGTCTCATGCGCGGCCTTGTCCCACGAGGTCTCCGGGAATTTCGCGCGCGTCGTGAAGCGCGATGGTGGGAGCGCGCGAGGCGACGAGCCCGCGCGGCCGCCACACCATAATTCCCACCATGGCGAAGCCGAACAGCAGCATGCGGTAGAGCGCCGGGTCGAAGCCCGCCCCGAAGAAGCTTTGCAGGCCCTCCGTGTGCCTTAGTGCCTCGAAGCCGCCGACCATGACCACCGCGGCGATGGCGACCCCCAATTGGCTGCCCATACCGCCGAGCACGACGATGGCAACGATGATGGCGGATTCGATGAAGGTGAAGCTCTCCGGGCTGATGAAGCCTTGCCGCGTGGCGAAGAACGCGCCGGCGAGTCCGCCGAACAGAGCGCCCGTAGCGAACGCGGTAAGCTTGGTGATGGTCGTGTTGATGCCGAGCGACCGGCAGGCGATCTCGTCCTCGCGCATGGCTTCCCAAGCACGCCCGATGGGGAGCCGCCGCATCCGCAACGTCACGAGATTGGTCAGGCAGGCGAGCGCCAGGATCACGTAATAGAGAAAGATGATGCCGTGCAGCGCGTCGTAGTTCAGGCCAAAGAAGCTGCTGAAGGTCTCGCCCTCGGCGAAGGGCGAGAAGGGCAGGCCGAAAAAGGTGGGCTTGGGGATGCCCGAGATGCCGTTCGGCCCGTTGGTCACCTCGGTCCAGTTGAGCAGGACGATGCGGATGATCTCGCCGAAGGCCAGCGTGACGATGGCGAGATAGTCGCCGCGCAGGCGCAGGACCGGGAAACCGAGGATGACGCCCCAGAGCGCCGCCGCCAAGCCCGCGATGGGCAGACAGATCCAAAAGCCGAGACCGAAATGAGTGGCGAGCAGCGCGAAAGTGTAGGCGCCGACGGCGTAGAACGCCACGTAGCCGAGATCGAGCAGGCCGGCGAGGCCGACCACGATGTTCAGTCCCCAGCCGAGCATCACATAGGTGAGGACGAGGATCGAAAGGTCGAACCAGTAGCGCAAGGGCAGCCCGAGATTGAATATCTTCTCGAGGCCGTAAGCGGTGAGCGGAAACAACACGGCGAACAGGATGCCGGCGGCGATGAAGATCTGCGCGTAAGGCAGGTCGGGGAAGAAATGCAAGATGCCACGGCGCAACAGGCCCAATCCGACGAAAGCGAGCAGGGCGACCGCGATCAGCTCAAGCGCCGGTGCGTCGAGCAGGGCGGAAACGATCAACGTGATCGCGCCGAGGGCCGCCGTTGCACCGAGCACGACGATGTCGCGCTTCCCGAACGGCTCCCGCGTGAACAGCTTGGCGAAGGGCGTGGTAAGCGGATACGCCGCCTGCCAGACAAACAGGTTGAGGAGGAGCCGCCCGACGAAGACGATGCCGACCACGACCGCGAGCAACATCGGCCGCGGCTGCAACGTCAGCCCGGTGACGTTGTCCTCGGTGCGCAGGCCCAGCACGAGCGAGAACAGGGCAAAGGCGATAATCGCGGCGATCAGGGAATCGGCGAGGGCGGAGGAGAGCCGCTGGCGGAACGATGTGCCGGGCTCAGCCAATCTAGACCTTCTCGACCTCGGGCCGCCCCAGGAGGCCCGTCGGGAAGAAGATGAGCACGATGGCGAGCATGGAGAATGCCGCGACATCCTTGTACTCGATGGTGAAGTAGGCGGACCAGAAGGTCTCGATCAGCCCGATGATGAGCCCGCCGATCATGGCGCCGGGAATGGAGCCGATGCCGCCGAACACGGCCGCGGTGAAGGCCTTGATGCCGACGATGAAGCCGATGAAGAAATCGATCACGCCGTAATAGAGCAGGTAGAGCAGCCCCGCGACGGCCGCCAGCATCGCGCCGAGCACGAAGGTGAGCGAGATGGTGCGGTCCACGTTGACGCCCGACAGCGCGGCCATCAGCCGGTCCTGCTCGCAGGCGCGCTGGGCGCGCCCCAAGGCCGTGCGGCTGATGAGGAGCCAGAACGCGGTCATTAGCACCAGCATCGTCACCACGATGAGGATCTGGATGTTGGAGACGATCACCGTGAAACTCGCCCTGCCTGAACAGCTCGTAGCCGCCGGTGATGACGGGCTGGAGTGGCTCCCGCGCGCTTGCGCCACCTGGATGAAGTTTTGCAGCACGATCGACATGCCGATGGCGGTGATCAGCGGCGCCAGCCGGAAGGAGTCACGCAATGGCCGGTAGGCGACGCGCTCCACCGTCCAGCCCCATACGGCGGTCAGCACCATGGCGAGGATCAGCACGAGGAGAAGTGCGAGAGGGATCGCCGTGACGCCGAGAGCGGTGAGCGCCAGGAAAGCGATCAGCGCGATGAACGCGCCCACCATGAAGATGTCACCATGGGCGAAGTTGATCATGCCGATGATGCCGTAGACCATGGTGTAGCCGATGGCGATCAACCCATAGATGGAGCCCAGGGCGAGACCGTTGATCAGCTGCTGAAGGAAATAGGCCATGGAAACGCCTGCTCGCCTTCCCCCGAATGGGCATTGCAGACTTGAAGAAAGCGGGCCGTGCCCACTTTTGGCCTTTCTAGCAAGAAGGGCTTGTCCTGTGCATGCCCAAATTCAAAGCAGCATGTGGGACCCGTCGCAATAAGGCGGATCCCCCGTGTCCTTGCAGCCGCATAGCAGCGCCATCTCGGTGCGCTCGGCGGTGAACATCAGGGGCTCGATGCCGGTGCCGGCATGGGCGCCGTCGCAGAAAGGCTGCTTCTGGCTCCGCCCGCAGCGGCACCAGGCGTAGCGTTTGCCCTCTTCGAGTTGGACCTGATAGGGGCTGAGCTGTGGGCGCTCCGGCTCTTCTGACATGATGATTCCCAGCTTCTTTGGTCAGACAATTGCCGGGCCCTGCTTAGCCAATTCGTCCCGTGCTTACAAGGAAGTGTCGGATTTTCGTGTTAAGTGCGTCGATAGTTTTGCTGTCTAAGATCAGCCGCTCCCGACGATTCGCGCGGCCCGGAAAACGCGAGAAGACCCTTGAGTCCACGCCCCATCGGCACCATAGAGGGCGAAAGACCGCCTTTTGCGCGCCTGCGCGCAAGGTGCGGCATGCGCTTGAGAGCGCGCATGGGTCGGGGACGCATCGGGATCAAGGCGAGTTTGGAGGCCGCCCGTGGCTGAGCTGATCTTTGCTGTTCTTTCCGTAGCCGCGTTCTTCGCGCTGGCGATGAACCGCGCCACGTTTCGCACCTGGGCGATCGGGGTCGCGCTCTTCACGCTCATTCTCCAGATCGGTCTCGGCTTTCCGTTCTGGACCTTCGCCGGCTGGCTGATCGCCGGCCTGCTGTTCGCCGCGAGCGTTCCCGATCTCAAGCGTCAATATCTCACGCTACCGGCCTACCGCGCGCTGAAAGGCGCGATGCCGAAGATCTCCGAGACCGAGCGCGAAGCGCTGGAGGCGGGCACGACCGGCTGGGACGCGGAGTTGTTCTCGGGCACGCCGGACTTCGCCAAGCTCCGCCGCGTGGCGCCGATCACGCTCACCGACGAAGAGCGCGCATTCCTGGATGGGCCCACCGAAGAGCTCTGCAAGCGCCTCGACGATTGGCGCATTCGTCACGAGCTGCACGACGTGCCGGAGGACATCTGGCAGTTCGTTCGCGAGCAAGGCTTTCTCGGCATGCTCATTTCGAAAGAGCACGGCGGATTGGGCTTCTCGGCCCAGGCGCAATCGCTGGTGCTCGGCAAGATTTCCTCAAAGAGCGCCGACACCGTCACCATCGTCATGGTGCCGAACTCGCTCGGCCCTGGCGAGCTGATCGAGAAATACGGCACCGAGCAGCAGAAGGCGCATTACCTGCCGCGGCTCGCCAAGGGCGATGAAATTCCCTGCTTCGCGCTCACCGGCCCGTTCTCCGGCTCCGACGCAGCCGCCATGCGCGACGTGGGCGTGGTGACCAAGGGCCTGCACGAGGGCAAGGAGACGCTCGGCATCAAGCTCACCTGGGACAAGCGCTACATCACGCTCGCCCCCAACGCCACGCTGCTCGGCCTCGCCTTCCGTCTGCTCGATCCGGACAATCTCCTGGGCCGCGGCGAGGATGTCGGCATCACGCTCGGCCTGATCCCGACCGGCCACGAGGGCGTCGAGATCGGCCGCCGCCATCTACCGGCGGGCGCTGCTTTCCCCAACGGGCCGACCAAGGGCCGCGACGTGTTCGTGCCGCTCGATTGGGTGATCGGGGGGGCCGGAAGGCGCCGGCCAGGGCTGGCGCATGCTGATGAGCTGTCTGGCCGCCGGCGCTCCATCTCTTTACCGGCCACGAGCGCGGCCTGCGCCAAAGCCATGGCCAGGCGCTCAACGGCCTATGCGCGCATCCGCAAGCAGTTCGGCCTGCCCATCGGCTACATGGAAGGCGTGGAGGAACCGCTCGCGCGGCTTGTGGAAAACGCGTACGGCCTTGAGGCCGCGCGCGCCGTGACAGCCTCCATGGTCTCGGCGGGCGAGAAGCCTGCGGTGATCTCGGCGCTGCTGAAATATGTTTCCACCGACCGCATGCGCGATTGCGTGAACGACGCGCTCGACATTCATGGCGGGCGGGGCATTTGCGACGGCCCGTCAAACTATATCCAGGCCGCGTATCAGATGGTGCCGGTGGGTATCACCGTCGAAGGCGCCAACATCCTCACGCGCACACTCATCACCTTCGCCCAAGGAGCGCTGCGCAGTCATCCTTATCTCTTCACCGAGATCGAGGCGCTGCAGGACGAGAATTCCGACCGGGGCGTCGAGAGCTTCGCGAAGACCTTCGACGATCACCGCGCCTTTCTGTTCTCCAATGCGACCGGCGCGCTCTTCCACAACGTGACCTTCGGCGCCTTTGCCGCCGCGCCGCAAAATGCCGGTGACATGAAGCGCTGGTGGCGGCAGCTGTCGCGCGCGTCGCGCTCGTTCGCGCTGGTGGCCGATCTCACCGTGGCGCTGCTCGGCGGCGGCCTCAAAGTGAAGCAGAAGATTACCGGACGCATGGCCGATGCGCTCGCCGAGCTCTATCTCATGTCCTCGATCCTGAAGCGCTACGAGGACGATGGACGGCCCGCCGCCGACCGCAAGCTCGTCGCCTATTGCATGCGGAACAGCCTTGCGCGTTTCGATCATGCTTTGCGTGGCGTCGTCGACAATTTCCCGGTGCGCTGGGCCGCCTGGCTCATGGGCCCGCTGGTGCTGCCCTTTGGTGTGCGCCGGCAGGCCGCCGACAAGGACGGCAAGGATATCGTGCGTGCCGCGCTTCAGCCGGGCGCTTCCGTGACCGGCTGACCCGCGACATCTACACCTCCGAAGGCACGGACGACGCGACGGGGCTGCTCGAGGCGACGCTCCAGAAGGTCGTAGCCTGCGAGGAGGCCGAGAAGAAACTCGAGCGCGCCATCCGGAAAGGCGAGGTGAAACGCTTCCACGACCGCGACTGGATCAAGGATGCGGAAGCGAAGGGCGTGCTGACGCCCGAGGAGGCGCGCGCGCTTGCCGACTTGCGCGACATGGTCGCCCGCGTATCGCGGTGGACGACTTCGCCGCCGCGGAGCTTGAACGCAAGCCGCACGAAGAAACTGACCAGAAGCAGCACATCGCCGCCGAGTAACAGTAGAGCCCCATGCCGATTACGCTTCCCGAACTCAAGGACTGGACCTTCTCCGTCGACAACGAGAGCATCGCCTGGGCGGTTATCGACCGCGAAGGCGAAAGCATGAACGCGCTCGGCCGCCGGCCCACCGAGGAGCTTGCGAGGATCGTGGCGGCCGTCGAAGCGCCGAGGCCGGCGAGGTCAAGGGCCTCGTCCTGATGAGCGGCAAGGAGTCGAGCTTCATCGCCGGCGC
>NZ_LPWD01000042.1 GCF_001723295.1 Methyloceanibacter marginalis | reverse complement strand
CTGCAGTAGGATCGCGGCCGATCGGTGCCCCGCTGTCCTTGCTCATGAGGGAGACAATGGGAGAAAGTAACCTCGCTTCGCGCTCGGCGCGGCGCGGCGATGAACCATGTCCTCATGGATGCAAGGATCGTGGAAAGAGGTGCGTGGGCCGGGGGCCCGCCGATGTTAGGTAAGGAGGATGCGCTGAGCGTCAAACCATCTCGGAGTGCCACGGCTTCGCGTCTGATCACGGCGATGCTGCGCCCGTTCTGGCGCATGCGCCGGGGCATGACGCTCGGCGCGCAAGGCGTGGTGATCGACGAGCAGGATCGGGTTCTGCTCGTGCGCCACGGCTATCGGCCGGGCTGGTTTTTTCCCGGCGGCGGCGTGGAATGGGGGGAGACGCTGGAAGATGCGCTCCTGCGCGAGCTCGAAGAAGAAGTCGGCGTGACGCTTACGGGCCCGCCCGTGCTGCACGGCATCTTCTCCAACAACGCCAATTTCCCGGGCGATCATATCGCCGTCTATCTCGTGCGGGAGTGGTCGAGGGCGGGCGAGTACCGGCAAAAGGGCGAGATCGCCGAGACCGGCATGTTCGCGTCCGACGAGGTGCCGGCCCTGACGGATCTCGGGACGCGGCATCGCTTCGCCGAGATCTTCGATAACGCTCCGCTCAGCGCGCGCTGGAAGCCGTGAGCAATGAGCCCGGGCATCTCGCCTCAGAGACGCGCCCGATCGTGCGGTGCGGAATAGTCGATCTCCGGACCGCGCGGCACGATGCCGGTCGGATTGATCCAGGGATGGCTGCGGTAATAGTGGGTCTTGATGTGATCGAGGCGCACCGTCTCGGCGATGCCCGGGACCTGGTAGAGCTCGCGTGTATAGTTCGACAGGTTTGGATAGTCCGCGATCCGCCGGAGGTTGCACTTGAAGTGACCGACATAGACGGGATCGAAGCGGAGAAGCGTGACGAACAGGCGCCAGTCGGCTTCCGTCAGCGTGTCGCCGGCTAGATAGCGATGACGCCCCAAGCGCTTCTCGACCGCGTCGAGGGAGTCGAACAACGCTTTGAAGGCTTTCTCGTAGGCGTCTTGGCGGCTGGCGAAGCCGCAGCGATAGACGCCGTTGTTGATCGTGCCATAGACCTCGTCGTTGATCGCCTCGATCTCCGGCCGCAAGGGTGCCGGATAGTAGTCCGCACCCGTGGCGCCGGCGGCGTCGAAGGCGCTGTTGAGCATGCGGATGATCTCGGAGGATTCGTTGGAGACGATGGTCTCGCGCTTCTTGTCCCACAGGACCGGTGTGGTCACGCGGCCGGTGAAATCCGAAACCGCCTTGAGATAGACATCGGCAAGCTTCTCGAGGCCGTTGACGCGGTCGCCGGTCGCCCCCTCGAAATTCGTGTCGAAGGTCCAGCCTTTGTCGCCCATATAGGGGTGGACGACGTCGAGGCTGATCGCGTCCTCGAGCCCCTTCAGCTTGCGGAAGATGATCGTCCGGTGCGCCCACGGACATGCATACGAGACGTAGAGATGGTAGCGGCCTCGCTCGGCTCGGAAGCCGCCTTCGCCGCTCGGGCCGGCGGATCCGTCCGCGGTAATCCAATTGCGCAGCGTGGTGGGTTCGCGCTCGAACTGTCCGCCATGGGCCTCGGTATCGTAGCCCTTGTCGTACCAGACGCCGTCAACGAGAAGTCCCATGCCGCTCCGTGTTGGTCTTGCGGCTTACGCGTCGCCGCCGGCAAGCTTCATGGCGATCTTGGCGACGTGGTGGCCTTGGAAGCTCGCGAGGTTGAGCTCCTTCTGGGAGGGCGTGCGGGAACCGTCGGGCGCGGCGATGGTGCCGGCGCCGTAGGGCGAGCCGCCTTTCACCTCGCTGATGTCGGGAAGGTCAGGCGCGGAGTAGGGCAGGCCGACCACGACCATGCCGTGATGGAGCATCGTCCAGTGGACGGAGACGATGGTGGTCTCGTTGCCGCCGCCGGTCGAGGTCGAGGTGAAGACGCTGCCGACCTTGCCGATCAGGGCGCCCGAAACCCAGAGCGGGCCGGTCTGGTCGAAGAAGTGGCGCATCTGGGCGGACATGTTGCCGAAGCGGGTCGGTGTGCCGACGATGATGCCGTCATAATCTGCGAGTTCCTGGGGCTCGGCGATGGGGGCCAGCTGCTCGACTTTCATGCCGGCGCCGCGCATGACCTCCTCGGGCATCAGCTCGGGCACGCGCTTGACGGCGACCTGGGCGCCTTCCACCGCGCGCACGCCGTGGGCGATCGCGTAAGCCAGAGTCTCCGTGTGCCCGTAGGACGAATGATAAAGAACGAGCAGTTGCGCCGTGTCCGCCATGAAAAGCCCCCGCTTGACCTTAAGGGGCGTGGCTTCACGGCCCCTCCTCGCCAGTCTTTAGTTTAGCAGATTCAACAATGTGACGAGAGGCGATAACACATACTGAACTTGGACGGCTTCGTAAACTTAACGAGATATCGTCGCATCCGGCCGCCCGGAGCGCTGGACCTCGGGGCGCCGTCCATGATAAGGCAGCGCCGCTATGTGGACGAGAAGCACAAATTCGGCCTTTCCCCGACGACGAGCGCGCGCCCGCTTTACGCGGACTGCTTAGCCTCGCCGCCGCCGCCTCGTCCTGTTCTCTCGAAGAATCGCGTTTGGCGCCTGCCGGTGGGAGATTTCCCTCGACCCGCAAATTTGGTGCGAACGCCATGACCTTTGAAATCCGCCTCGAGACTGCCGCCGACGCGCCGGCTCTGTCGAAACTATCCGCGCAAGCCTCGGGCCTGGCCGCTTTGCCCGCACCGCGTATCGGGTGCGCGAGGGCGTGCCGCCGGTCCAGCCGCTCAGCCTCACCGGCTGGCTGGACAACGCGCTCGTGGGCGGCGTCCGCTTCACGGCGATCAAGATTGGCGGCCAGGAAGGCGGCGCACTGCTTGGGCCGCTCGTCGTGGATCCGTCCGTCAAAGGCCAGGGCTATGGCAAGGCGCTGGTCGGCGAGGGCCTGACGCGGGCAAGTGCCGAAGGCTTCGGCTTCGTGCTGCTCGTGGGCGACATGCCGTATTACGGCCGCTTCGGCTTCGCGCCTGTCGCGCCCGGCACGATCACGCTGCCGGGTCCGGTGGATCCTGGCCGCTTGCTTGCCGTGGCGTTGGAGGCGGGCGCGCTTGAGGGCATGACCGGGGCGGTTGCGGCGCATCCGCGCTAGCTGCGGGCCTACTAGTGGCCTTCGCGGAACCACGTCGCGGCGAGAAGGCCGAGCAGCAGCGCCAGCGCGAGGAAGCCGGTGAACAGCGGGAAAAGCCGCACGCCCTTGACGTGATAGGCATCGCGCTTGTGCAGGCCGAGCCAGTCGCCGCCATGCATCACATGGCCGCTGCGGATCATCGCGAGGCGGGGCAGGTCGGAGGCCTCGCCCGCCTCGCGGCCGAGCCAGAAGGCGCCGCCGCCGGTTTCCTCCAAGATCGGGCCGAGCGGTCCGTCGGTCGCGGTCACCGCGGCGAGCTCGCGGGTGTTCGCCTTGCCCACGGTGACGATGCTGGCGAGTTCGCCCGAGGACACGCGGTAAACGCCTTGCTCGTCCACGGTCATGGTCTTGCGCCAGATCCCTCGCTCGCCCTTGTCGAGGGTGACCGTCTCTTCCTCGCCGGACGGCGTGGTCACGGTGACGGGCTCGACCTCGTCCTCGATGGAGCGGCGCTCGATGATGAGCGTCTGTCCCTTGCTCGTGGCCTTCAGGGTCTCTTCCTCGAGCTCGGGCTCCTTCATCAGCCAGTGGGCCAGGCGGCGCAGCAGGTCGGAGTAAGGTCCGCCGCCGTCATAGCCGCGCGCCCACAGCCACGCGTGGTCGGAAAGCAGAAGCGCCACGCGGCCCTTGCCGCGTTCGCCGATGACGAGAAGCGGTTTGTCGTCGGCGCCCTTCATGAGGACTTCACCGTCTTGCGGGCTGACATCGACCACGCGGAACCACCGGCCCCAGGTCGGCTCATCGCCATTGGCACCGCCGCGTGCGCCGGGCAGCTCGCTGGTGACGGGATGCTTCCCGCCGAGAACGGTGAGTGCCGGCTTGAACGGCTTCTCGATGACGCGCCCCGACGGTACCGCCGGCAGGATCTGCCCGAGCGGCGTACGGTAAAGACTGAGCGCGGAGGCGTAGTCGTCGCCGGAAGAGACGAGCACCGCGCCACCCCGTTCCACATAGCGGGCCACGTTCTCCAGATAGAGCAAGGGCAACACGCCGCGGCGCTGATAGCGGTCGAAGATGATCAGGTCGAACTGATCGAGCTTCTCCTGGAACAACTCGCGGGTGGGGAAGGCGATCAGTGAAAGCTGATTGATCGGCGTGCCGTCCTGCTTCTCCGGGGGACGCAGGATGGTGAAATGCACGAGGTCGACGGCGGCGTCGGACTTCAGCATGTTGCGCCACGTGCGCTCGCCGGCCATGGGCTCACCGGAGACCAGAAGCACGCGTAGGTTCTCGCGCACGCCCTCCACGGTGAGCAGGGCACGGTTGTTGATAGTGGTCAGTTCGCCCGGTGCGGTGTCGGTCTCGATCTCCACGATGTTCGGCCCTGCGTGGTCGATCTCCACGGGGATTTCGACGGTCTCGCCGACGCGGACGGTCTTGGTCTTCGACGCTTGGCCTTGATGCGTAATGGTCAGCGTGGCGATGTCGGTCTCGCCCGGCTTCGTCTCGGTGACCTTGACCTCGATGGATTGGTTGCTGCCCACGATGCCGAAGCGCGGCGCGGCCGTCACTTCGAGCCTGCGGTCGAACTCGCCCTCCTTGCCGGTCAGCAGCGCATGCACCGGCGCATCGAAACCGAGCGCGGACGCCGATCCCGGCACGTCGTGCACTTCGCCGTCGGTGATCATGATCACACCGGCCAGACGATCGGGCGGCACGTCCGCGAGCGCTTGACCGAGATCGCTGAACAGCATGGTGCCGTCACGGTCGCTATCGGCGACGGTCGAGGTCGACCGGACGAAACGCACGTCGAGATCCGGGACCGTCTTGAGACGTTCCTCCAGGCCCTTCCGCACCTCCTCGGTGCGCTTGGTGCGTCCGGCGATGGTCTGACTTTGGCTGTCGTCGATCACCACAGTGACGATGTCGTTGAGGGGCTCGCGGTCTTCTTGTTTGAGGTGCGGGTTCGCAAGCGCCAGCATCAGCATGGCAAAGGCGAGCAACCTTAGGACGGCGCCGCGACGGGCACGCCAGAACAGCAATGCGAGCAATGCGACGCCGATTCCGGCGACGATCCAGAGAACCGGCCAGGGGACGAAGGGAAGGAACTCGATGGACCAGCTCATGATCTACTGTCCCAGACGCTCGAGGAGGGCGGGAACATGCACCTGATCGGCCTTGTAGTTGCCGGTGAGCGCGTACATCACCAGGTTTACCCCGGCGCGAAACGCCATCTCGCGTTGCACCTCGCCGCCGGGGACGACGGGATAGATCGGCCGGTTCGCTTCGTCGAGCGCCCAGGCCGAGGCGAGATCGTTCGAGGTGATGACGAGGGAACTCACGCCGTCGGTGCGGCGCGACCGCTCGCTGCGCTCCGCCTCGTCGGCAGGCTCGGCCTCGAGCCACAGCGAGCCGCCGTCCCACCGGCCGGGGAAGCTGTTCATCAGATAGAACGACTTGGTGAGCACGTGGTTTTCCGGCACCGGCTCGAGCGGCGGGATGTCGAGCTGACCGATCAGGCGGGTCAGCGCCTTGCCTTGGGTGCCGCCATAGGCGACGCGCTCCTGATCGCGCGTGTCGAAGATGATCATGCCGCCTTGCTTCATATAGGCGTCGACCTTGGCGAGGGTCTTGTCCGACATCGGCTCGCTATCCTCGCGCACCGGCCAATAAAGAATCGGGAAGAAGGACAGCTCGTCGCTCTCGATATCGACGCCCATGGGCGCGCCGGGCTCGAGCGCCGTGCGGGCGCGCAGGACCTTGCTCAGGCCTCCGAGGCCTTCCTCGCTGGTACGGTCGATTTCAGCGTCCCCGGTCAGCACATAGGCGAGACGCGTCTTGGTCGAAGCTTGGAGGGCGAAATCGTCGGCCGGATTACCGGTCGTCTCAGGCGCGCGCTCCGCCCCGGCCGCGGACGCCGGTGCCGGCAACGCCAAGGGTACGAGAGCCAATACAAAGGCGATTGCGGCGGCGGTTGCCATTTGACGCCGCCGGAAGCGGAAGCCCGTGCTCAGTGCGAGCACTGCGAGGATATCGAGGCCAAACAGGGCGAGCGCGGCCACGTAGAGCCAAGGCTCGAGAGCCATGGGCTTCTTCAAAGTATAGCCGCTCACCGCGCTCGCACCTTCCACGGGAGGGAGCGGTGTAAGCTTGGTGACCGGCGTCACGATGTTGAGCGCACGGGCCGCGCCCGTTGGCCCGTAATAGCCGGGCGGATGATCGGGGCCCGGTACGGTCTTGGCGAGTTGATCCGGTGCGATCGGTGCGGCGCGCAGCGGCGGCGGCACCAACTGTCCGAAACCGTCCAGGGTTTGGATGGGGGAGAGCGCGGTGGTCGAACTGGCTTGCGGCGTGCCGGCCTCGATCGTGGCGCCTTCTTCGTCCGTCGGGGCCCCACTTGGCTCGGGCCCAGGGCGATCGCGCGGCGGAGCATCTCCACGAAGAGGCCGGAAAGGGGCAGGTTCGACCAATCGGAGTTGGCGGTGACGTGGAACAGCACGATCCAGCCTTCGCCTTGCTTGGCGGCGGTGACAAGCGGCGTACCGTCGGCGAGCGTTGCCCAGACCTCGGCATCCATGGCTACGGTGGGATCGGCGAGCACTTGCCGGTTCACGCGCACGTCCTCAGGGACCTCGAGCCCATCGAACGGGCTCGTCTCTTCGAACGGCGCCAGCGGCTGCGGCGTGCTCCAGGAGAGCGAACCGCCCAGGGAGCGCCCGCCACGGCGCAGCGCTACGGGCAACAGCTCGTCGCCGCCTTGCTCGAGCCGGGGGCCGGCAAAGCGGATCAGGACGCCGCCCTGGCCGAGCCACTCTTCGAGATCTTCCTGCGTTCCGGCGACCAGCTTACCGATATCGGCGAGCACGATGGTGGAGACGCGTTGTTTTTCGATCAGGTCTCGCACCGCGGTCGCGGCATTGCGCTCATTCGGTGTGATGACGTCGGCATAGGGCGACAGAGCGCGTTCCACATAATAGAGCGGCGATAGGAGCGGCTGCGCCTCCTCGCGGGATTCGCCTGAGACGATGCCGACGCGGTGCCACTGCGAGCTGGCATCGAGCAGATGCACGGCGCCCGCGGAGCGCTCGCCCTTGATCTGGATGCGCGCCACCTGATTGCGGATCTCGAGCGGCAGATCGAAGCTCGCCTTCGCTTCGCGCTGACTCGCCTCGATGGTGAAAGGTGCTTCGCCGAGCGGCTCGCCGCGTCCGGTCAGGGCTCTGACCGTGCCTTTGCGCGGGCCGTCGGTGCCGCTCAGAACACGTCCGGCCAGCACGCCGCCTTCGCCGGTGCTTGACCGAGGCCAAGCGGCGTATCGCCCGTTTCGGGCTGAAGCACGGTGAGACTGCCGCCGCCGCCCGCAAGCTTGGCGAGGCTCGCCGTGAAGGTTTCGCCCTCGCCATAGTTGAGGCCGTCGGACAGCCAGACGACGCTATAGCCGGTCTTGGTCGCGAGATCTCTGTCCAGAGCCGCGGCGAGCTTCGCGCGGTCGGGTGCGTAGGGCTCCGGGTTCAGGCCGGTGATGCGCTCTTGGGCCGCGTCGGCGGGAACGGGTTCGCCGATCGGCTGGTCCGAGGCGGTCGGCGCAAGCAGAACGGTACGGCCGTCGCGGCTGGCGCGGTCGATGGCCGCGGCGATGGCCTCGCGGCGCCCGG
>NZ_LPWD01000041.1 GCF_001723295.1 Methyloceanibacter marginalis | reverse complement strand
AAGTTGCTGCCCGCGTCCCGCTCAGGCGGCCGCAGTAGGAACAGGAGCCGCCGGAGCCTTTAGCTGGCCTAGGTTACTCCCTCACCACCTCACAAGAGCTGCGGACCCGTATCCCGCGGTGCCCGAGCCGCTAAGACTTAAATAATCAAACTGATGTAGCACTCGGATCAACAAAGAGGCGTAGTAACTAGAATGTGTTCGTCTCTCCTTCTTTTCTTGGTGCACGTCTGTGCTGCTGTCGACCAATAGCGGAGACGAGCGCCGCTTCGATTGGGTCACCTTTGCCTTCGCCAGCTTGGCTATGGCTGCGGTTCTCGTTTCCTTGGTTGCCGTTCCGCAGTGGCTATCGAAGCAGGCCAGGTTTGATGCTCTTCGGCTGCAAGTAGCTGAGGTTGCCAATTTGGCGGCGGCTTCCGTCGACGGCGACCTGCACCGCAAGCTTCTCGGCAGCTACAGCGACGAACTCTACGCCGAGGTTGTGGCCCCCCTGGTGCGCCTCCACTCAGCGGACCCCGATATCTACTACCTCTACACGATGGTGGACAAGGGGCGCGAAGCTTACTTCGTGGTGGACACGGCTGCCTCGCCCCTCCTCCGCACGAAGCGGGAGCTCGATGCCTCCGGCTACATGGAGAAGTTTGAGCCGCGGGAGGACGACGACTGGCTTTCGCGGCTTGCGTCAGGTGAGACATACGTGACCCCGACGTTCGAGGAAGATGACTACGGCACCTTCCTCAGCGCGCATGCGCCGATCTACGACCGCGAGGGGCGCCACAGCGGCTTCGTTGGCGTTGACTTCGATATGCAGTACTACCTCGCTCGAGAGTCGCGCTTCGGATCGATCGCGATTTACTCTCTGTGCGCCGCCTTCCTCGTCGCACTGCTGACGGGTTGGCTCGTCACTCTCTACAGAGATGCAGTGCGGCGACGCGTCGATGAGCTTCACCGGCGCTCCATCACAGATAGCTTGACCGGCCTCCTCAATAGACGCGGCCTCGCTGAGGCGATCCGCGACGATACGACGAGACCAGTCGTGACGAGCGCCGTCTTGCTGGTGGACGTCGACGGGCTAAAGCTCGTCAACTCCCTCTACGGTCACGGCACCGGCGACGTCGTCCTCGCGAGGGTCGCCGGAGCAATCCGCGGCGGCATCCGCGAGGGAGACCACTGCGCCAGGATTGGAAGCGAGTTCGTGATTTACGCGCCCGATTGCGACGCCGCGGAGGCGGAGGCAGTCGCTCAGGCGATCATCCGCGGCGTCACCGCTGAGGGGATGCGTGTGGTTGGGTCCAACTTCAGCATCTCCGTAGGCATATCGGTATCTCCACAGCGAAAAGTCTTCAGCGAGATGTACCGCGAAGCCGGCGACGCCCTCGGGGAGGCGAAGTCTAGAGGCCGAAACCGGCTCAGCCTCTACGAGGCGGCGGCGTAGATTCTCCGCGGCCTAGAAACCAAATCTTGGAACCTAAGCGTCTCCCCCGCTAGGCTTCTCCCCCGCTCTCTCCTCGGATATGTTTCTGTTGGCCTTGGCGCTCCCCGCGAGGCCACCTCTGGTCCTCTGCACTTAGCCCCGCCCGGCTTCCGTGGTGGGGCTCTCTTTAGCCTTTGGGGAGCATGGTCATTTCCCGCCGACATCCTATGTTTAGGGCATGGGTGTGAGTTGCTGCGGAAACGAAACTCAGTTCGAGGGGCTGTCCCCGGATTACAGGCGCCGGCTTTGGTTGGTCATCGCAATCAACGCCGCGATGTTTTTTGTCGAGATGGGCGCCGGTGCATTGGCTGGCTCGCGGGCGCTCCAGGCCGACGCGCTGGACTTCGCGGGTGACAGCTTAACTTACGGCGTGACACTCGCCGTAATCGGTTCCGCTGCGCGGGTTCGCGCCTGGGCGGCTGTCGTCAAGGGCGTTAGCCTCGCCGCGATGGGACTTTGGGTGTTGGGGCCAACCGCCTACCACGTCCTCGTAGCCGGCGCCCCGCGAGCCGAAGTCATGGGCGTCGTTGGGTTCCTCGCGCTCGCCGCTAACGTCACCAGCGTCGTGATCCTGATGCGCTACAAGGAGGGAGACGCCAACGTCAGATCGGTATGGCTCTGCTCCCGTAACGACGCCATCGGCAACGTCGCCGTCATGCTCGCGGCAGCTGGCGTGTGGCTTACCGCGACGAGGTGGCCCGACCTTGTCGTCGCCGCGATCATGGCAGCCGTCTTCGTTACGTCGTCGGTCCAGATCCTGCGGCAGTCGGCTTCCGAGTTGAGGGCTCCCGAGGCTGCCTAGCTATTGGGCCGCCTGGAGGCTGCGTCGCCTCGCGGGCTACGGCGCCGAAGAGAACCCCCAGCGGCTTTTTTCGTAGCCCTTTGGCGTCAACCTGACGCGCCACGCGGGCCAGGGGATCGGCCGGCTCACGAACTCCACCAAGCCTTCGGCCTCGAGAGCCAAGAACACCTCGTGCCCGAGTTCTATGCCGACGATGGGAAGCTTCCCTACCTGAACGAACTTCTCATTCCGCTGCCGAAAGAGTTCCTCCAAAAGCAGCTGCCTAGCTTTCTCTTCATTCATTGGGCGGCCGTTCCTTCGAGCAACCATACGACAGACTACTTAAAGAAGTTGCTGCCCGCGTCCAGTTGAGCAGCAGGAACAGAGCCCGCCGGACGATAGTTCTCACTTTAGCTGGCCCAGGTTACTCCCCACTGGGACCAGTTAGGCCCGGTACGCCACTTCCACAAAAGCTGCGGACCCGTACCGGGCCGCTACATCTCGGACCCGCAACAGACGAGCCACCCCCGAAAGGTGAAATTTGAAACGTCGCAAAACTAAGGTTTGCCGCGAGGAGGCTGCGGAGTGCCGCCGCCTGGCGAGCTGCGCCACAAATCCTGTGGAGCGCTCCCGCTGGCTCGCTCTCGCCAAAATGTGGGAGCAATCGGCGGCAGAGCTTGAGGGTGGAACTGGCAAGCACGACGGACAAAGCGCCAACGCCGACGCCTGAGCGACATTTGGATTCAACGGCGCGCCGGCTTAGTTCGAATTGTCTCAAACCCAGACCAGCTTCGGTAACGTCTCTGGGTGTTAACTGCTTCCGAAGAAAGGGACCAAGGCATGGACAACCACTTCGATGGCTACGACGTGATCCCGCCCAAGGGCCCCGTCACTCTTTCGATTGAGTTGAACCCAGAAGAAGTCGAATTAGCTTTCGCGAGCGAGGGCGCATCGATCCAGTCGAAAGTCCTGAAGGCCCTCGTGGTCGTGATGATAAGCGACCCAATCAGTACGTGACAAAGAGCACTTCCCGAAGCCGACGCCTCCGGAACCTAGCAGATGGAGTTTCTGGTTAGCGCCAGATGCGACCTCGCCCAGCGCTACTACTTCAGCACACCACCGAAGCCGGCCGAGATGAAGGAGTGGTTCCGTCGCCTAAAGCCGAGCCGTGGTTCCGCGCGTCTTCGCATCGTCGGTAGTGCGCAATTTCGCCTGTCTCTTTCGCTCGCACTGAGCACGAAGTCTCGCGTCTGCATACCGTTTACATCCGCTCAAGCAACTAAAGGCTTCTTTAAGCAAGCGACGCGGAATACGTAACCTTGTCCGGACTCCCTTTGGCCAATTTTAAGCCGCCTCTGCCATCTTGCTCATTCTCATGCGATCTAGGGGCAGGGCATGGCTAAGTTTTCGACGTTCGTACGTCGCATTCTCAATGACATTTTGGTCATAGGGGCTTTTGGCCTGGCTGCCTTCGTGGTGGCAGACAACCTCGACCTCGAATATCTCGGACATGGCTCGCAGCCTGCCGCGGCGCTTGGTCTGGCGATCTTCGGCATCGGCGCCACCGTCTTCGCCGCACGTCGTGTCGCGGATGCACGGCGGGCCGCACAGCAAGCTTACCGGATTGCCCACGAGGATGAACTCACCGGACTGCCCAACCGGCGCCGCTTCGTGTCCGAGCTGCGCAATCACATCGAGACGCGAAGCCACTATCACTGATGTTGATGGATCTCGACAGCTTCAAGTCCGTCAACGATCTTCATGGCCACCGCGCCGGCGATGAAGTTCTTCGCGTCGCAGCGCAGAGAATCCAGAAAGTGCTCGGTCGTCGCGGCTTGGCCGCACGGATGGGTGGTGATGAGTTTGGCGTACTCCTTCCCAATACCGCGCCACAGGACGCGTCCGACATAGCGGTCGATCTTGCGGATGAGCTAGCGACGCCCGTGAAGCTTGCCGCGCTGGTGCTCCCGGTCGGCGTGAGCATCGGAATCACCACCTGGGACCCCACGACAGCCGCCGGCCTACCCAATGAAATTGAGCCGATGGAACTGGCGCTACGGCACGCCGACATGGCGCTTTACGAAGCCAAGAAGAACGAACTGAGCGTCTTCGCTTTCCGCAAGGAGCTCGATGAGCGGCTCCATCAGCGCGTCGAGCTTGAAGACCAGATCAAATTCGCGATTCAGCGGGGCGACATTTTACCGTGGTACCAGCCGGTCTTCGACCTGCGTACCGGAGACGTCACCGGCTGCGAAGTGCTCGCACGCTGGAATCACCCCGAGCATGGCCTGCTCGCCCCCTCTGTCTTCCTTCCCATAGCAGGGTCGACAGGGAATATTCGTGGGATGACCTGCGCCCTGCTGCGGCAAGCAATAGAGGATGCCCAGAGCTGGCCCGCGTCGCTCGTGATTTCCCTCAACATTGCCCCGCAAATGGTGCTGGATACGACGTTGCCGCAAGAGATCCTTGGGATACTTGCGCAGTCCGACTTCCCGCCTAATCGACTCGAGCTTGAAATCGCAGAAGGCGCATTCGCAGCCCGCGTCGAGGAAGCCTGCGAAGTCGTCGAGGTCCTTCGCCAAGCAGGCGTTAGAATTGCGTTGGACGATTTCGGCACGAGCTACGCGGGGCTGGCCTACCTCAAGGACTTCAATTTCGAACGCGTGAAGATAGACCGCTCCTTTGTCCGCGAACTCACGACCAGCAAGAGGGGCGCGCATATCGTTCGCATCATCATCGAGTTCTGCCGAATGGCGGGCGTCAAGACGACGGCCGGCGGTATAGAGACCAGGCGCGAGCTTAAGGGCCTAGCAGACATGGGGTGCGACTCCGGTCAAGGTGAGTTGCTGTCCAAGCCGCAGCCGCAGTCCACTCTGCTGGCCTACTTGACGAGCCTCGCCTCGGATCTGCGCCAAGCGAGTTAGCCTTCCACTCTTCCCAGGCGCTTCACTTGCGTGCGGCGGGCTTCCGCTTGGCGGTCGTCTTACGAGCGGACTTGCGGGCGGCCGCGGCTTTATTCTTCTTACGTGTGGCTGCAGCCTTGGCGGCGGTGGCCCGACGCTTGCGGGTTGCCGCTGCTTTGAGTGCCGTTGCGCGGCGTTTCCGCGTCTGTGCCGCTTTCTGGCCGGATGTAAGTTCCTTGGTCGCTGCCATTGTCACCCCCCATAGCAAAGCTCCGACCCGCACTATAGCACAGCCTTGGCGAGTACGCGTGCTGGAGATGATGGGTGACCGGACCACCGTCGACTCTCAGCCTTTACGACATTTCTGACAAAGAGACACCTCGCGGTAAGAAGTTTTCCGTACCCAGCCACTTGAAGGAGAGTGACGCGACACACGGAAAGGCGGCGCCCTATTGTATGCAATGAATTTCTATATTCGGCACTTCGCCCGGAACCATAAGGGGAGCGTCGCTCTCCTTTTTGCCCTTTCTCTTATCCCGATCCTCCTCGCGATCGGCGCCGCTGTGGACTACGGACGCGCGCTTGCCGTCGCGCGAGCGAATGGCCGACGCGGCGGACGCCGCCGCGCTGGCCATCGGCTCATGGACCGGGCTTCTGAGCCGAGCTCGAGGCCAGAGCCCAGCACTACTCAACGC
>NZ_LPWD01000040.1 GCF_001723295.1 Methyloceanibacter marginalis | reverse complement strand
CTCGCTTCGCTCGCACCTCAGCATGACGCGCCGGGCCTCGAAGGATGGGGCTCAATCAGGCTTCGTCACACGCCGCAGCGTGAGATTGAAGCGGCCGCCTTCTTCTAGAAGATCGCTGGTCCCGGGAAGCACGCGGTCGATGCCGTGATAGGCAAGACGGTCCGTCCCGCCGAGCACGAACACGTCGCCCGATCTGAGCTCGTAACTCTGCGTCGGGCTTTTTCGCGCTGTGCCGCCGACGCGGAAGATACCGGTATCGCCCAGCGACACGGAGAGCACGGGCGCGTCGAAGTCCTGCTCGTCGCGATCCTGATGCAGCCCCATCTTGGCGGCGCCCGCATAGTAGTTGATGAGGCAGGCTTCCGGCGGCTGCGGGTAGCCCGCGCATTCGGTCCAAAGATCCAAAAGCATCGGCGGAATCGGCGGCCACGGTTTCCCCGTCTCGGGGTGCATGGCCTGATAGCGGTAGCCTCGCTCCTTGTCGGTGACCCAGCCGAGCGGCCCGGCGTTGGTCATGCGCACGGACATGGGCTTGCCCGAGCGCGGCATGGTGGGGGTGTAGAGCGGCGCTTCCGCGATCACCTTCCGGATCGCACCAAGAAGGGCCATTTGCGCCGGCCTGTTCAATGCCCTCGGAAAATGCCGCAATGGTCCTTTGCTCCGCCTCAGTCTCCGCCTACCGTTCCCCCGTATAACGCTCTTCGCAACGCGGAATGAGTTTCATGGGCGAGCCTCATGCCACAAATCCCGACGGCTACGTGCATTCGCGTGACGCTGAGGAATATCAGCGCCTGCGCAACCAGGGGGCCATGTGGCAGAGCGCGACCGAGGCGCTGCTCGACCGGATCGGCCTGAAACCGGGCATGTCCTGCCTCGACGTGGGCTCAGGCCCAGGACAGGTGATGCGGCTGCTGGCCGACCGGGTGGGCCCGGACGGCACCGTGACGGGGCTTGAGATCGACGGTCAGCTTGGGGCCCATGCGCTCGCCGGCCTCAAGGCCGAAGGCGGCGCGAATTTCCAGCTCGTCCAGGCTGATATGCTCGCGAGCGACACCGTGCCCGGTGCACCCTTCGACCTCACCTATTGCCGGCTGTTCCTCATGCATATGCAAGAGCCGATCGCAGCGCTCGAGAAGATGCACACCTGGACCAAGCCGGGCGGGGTGGTGGCGGCGCAGGAATTCGACTTCGGCGCTATCGCCGTCGAGCCCATTTGCCACGCCATGACGGAGTTTAACCGCTTGTTCGAAGGGGTCTTTCGCGGCCACGGGCGGAACTTGCGGGCGGGACGGCAGTTGCCGGCCCAGTTCGAGGGTGCCGGAATCGGCTCGCTTGACGGCACGGTAACCGAGATTAAGTACCTTCCGCTCCGTGATATGGCGGCAATGCTAATCGGCGTTTACCAAGGACTCTTCGCCTCGGCCGTAGAACTTGGTCTTGCCGATCGAGCGCGCGCCGATGCCTTCAAGGCGGATATGGCGGAGGCCGCGGCGGACGGCCGCTATTATTGTCTGACCCCTGTCCTGATCGGAGCGTGGAAACGCGTATCGTGACCCCCAATCGCCGCACCCGGAAGCCTGCCTTATCCTTGCGGGCCATAGGGTTGCCACCTATATAACCGCGGAGCCCCGCCGCAGTCCGTTCGGCGGGGACGGCGAAACAATTGGGGACCGGATCGCGCCGCTTGGATGCGAGGCGCGTCAGTTGAAATCGGGTGCCGTGTCAGGGCCCGGACGGTTTGCCAGAAAGAGAGGCTCGCAATGGCGAAAGTGATTGGTATCGACCTCGGCACGACGAACTCCTGTGTCGCGGTCATGGATGGATCGAACCCCAAGGTCATCGAGAATGCCGAGGGCATGCGCACGACGCCCTCGATGGTGGCGTTCACCGATGACGGCGAGGTTCTGGTCGGACTGCCGGCCAAGCGTCAGGCGGTTACCAATCCCGAGAACACCTTCTTCGCCATCAAGCGCCTGATCGGCCGCCGCTGGGAGGATCCCACGGTCGCCAAAGATCAGAAGCTCGTGCCCTACCAGTTGGTGAAAGCCGACAACGGCGACGCCTGGGTCGAGTCCCACGGTAAGAAGTATTCGCCCTCGCAGATCTCCGCCTACATCCTTCAGAAAATGAAAGAGACGGCCGAGTCCCATCTCGGCCAAAAGGTCGAACAGGCGGTCATCACGGTGCCGGCCTATTTCAACGACGCCCAGCGCCAGGCCACCAAGGACGCAGGCAAGATCGCGGGTCTGAAGTTCCTGCGCATCATCAACGAGCCGACGGCCGCCGCGCTCTCCTACGGACTTGAGAAAAAGGAAGGCCAGACCATCGCCGTCTACGACTTGGGCGGCGGCACGTTCGACGTCTCCATCCTGGAGATCGGCGACGGCGTGTTCGAGGTGAAGTCAACCAACGGCGACACCTTCCTCGGCGGTGAAGACTTCGACATGCGCATCGTCGATTACCTCGCCGACGAGTTCAAGAAAGAACAAGGCATCGATCTGCGCAGCGACAAGCTCGCGCTCCAGCGCCTGAAAGAGGCCGCGGAGAAAGCCAAGATCGAGCTCTCCTCCACGCAGCAGACCGAGGTCAACCTGCCCTTCATCACGGCCGACCAGTCCGGCCCGAAGCACCTCACGATGAAACTCACCCGCGCCAAGCTGGAAAGCTTGGTCGAGGATTTGATCAAGCGGACCATCGCGCCTTGCGAGGCCGCGCTGAAGGATGCCGGTCTCAAGCCGGGCGAGATCAGCGAGGTGATCCTGGTCGGCGGCATGACCCGCATGCCGAAGGTCGTGGAGACGGTGAAGACCTTCTTCGGCAAGGAGCCCCATAAGGGCGTGAACCCGGACGAGGTGGTCGCCATCGGCGCGGCCATTCAGGCCGGTGTGCTGCAGGGCGACGTAAAGGACGTGCTGCTGCTCGACGTGACACCGCTGTCGCTCGGCATTGAGACACTGGGCGGCGTATTCACACGGCTGATCGACCGCAACACCACGATTCCCACCAAGAAGAGCCAGGTGTTCTCGACCGCGGAAGACAATCAGAACGCGGTGACCATCCGCGTCTTCCAGGGCGAGCGCGAGATGGCGGCCGACAACAAGATGCTCGGCCAGTTCGATCTCGTGGGCATTCCGCCCGCGCCGCGCGGCGTGCCGCAGATCGAGGTGACCTTCGACATCGACGCCAACGGCATCGTCAACGTGTCGGCGGCCGACAAGGCGACTGGCAAGGAACAATCCATCCGCATCCAGGCCTCGGGCGGTCTCAGCGATTCCGACATCGACCGCATGGTGAAGGAAGCCGAGAGCCACGCCGAGGAAGACAAGAAGCGCCGCGAATTGGTGGAAGTCCGTAACCAGGCCGAGGCGCTGGTGCACTCCACGGACAAGATGCTCGCTGATTTCGCCGACAAGGTTTCGGCGGAGGACAAGGCGGCAGTGGAAGCTGCCGTGGCCGAGCTCAAGACCGCCGCGGAAGGCGAGGACGTGGAAGCCATCAAGCAGAAGGTGGATGCGGTCGCGCAAGCTTCCATGAAGCTCGGCGAAGCGATGTATCAGTCGGCGCAAGGCGCGGGCGGCGGCGAGGGCGGCCCGACCGCCGATGCCGGCGGCGGCGGCTCCGATGAAGGCGTCGTCGATGTCGACTTCGAAGAGGTCAAGGACGACGACAGTAAGAAGTCCGCGTAACGCAACAAACTGGCGGCGGAGTCCTCACGAGGCTCCGCGCAAGCCCAACAAGAGACTTGTGCGCCGCCGCGTGCAGGACGGCGGTCGTGACGGTCCGGAGGGGTGATGGCGAAACGGTGCTACTACGACGTATTGGGTGTGAATCGCGGCTCGGATGACGCGGCGATCAAGTCTGCGTTCCGCCGTCTCGCCAAGGAATGCCACCCCGATACCTGCAACGGCGATCCCACCGCAGAACAGCGTTTCAAGGAAGCCAACGAGGCCTACGAGGCCCTGAAGGATCCGCAGCGCCGCGCGGCTTATGATCGCTTCGGCCATGCCGCCTTCGAGGGCGGCGGCCATGGGTTCGGGGGCTTCGGCGCCGGCGGCCCGCACGGTTTCGGTACGGATTTCTCCGCCTCGATGTCGGCCATGTTCGACGATTTGTTCGGCGAGTTCATGGGCGGCACGCGCCGGCCGCGGCAGCGCTCGGGCCGCGAGCGCGGCGCCGATCTCCGCTACAATATGGAAATCACGCTCGCGGAGGCCTACGAAGGCAAGACGGCACAGATCCGCGTGCCGACATCCGTCACCTGCGACGACTGTTCGGGTTCCGGCGCCAAGGCCGGCACCTCGCCCACCGCCTGCCGGACTTGTGGCGGCGTCGGCAAGGTCCGCGCCAGCCAGGGCTTCTTCACCATCGAACGCACCTGCCCGGCCTGTCAGGGACGCGGCGAGATGATCGAGACGCCCTGCCCGTCATGCAACGGCGCCGGCCGCGTGATCCGCGAGCGCACCTTGTCCGTCACCATTCCGGTGGGCGTGGAGGACGGCACGCGCATCAGGCTTGCCGGCGAAGGCGAGGCGGGCGTGCGCGGCGGACCGCCCGGGGACCTCTACATTTTCCTGTCGATCAAGCCCCATGAGTTCTTCCAGCGCGACGGCGCGGATCTGTTCTGCCGCGTGCCCATCGCCATGACCACCGCGGCGCTCGGCGGCCAGATCGAGGTGCCCACCATCGACGGCGGCCGCAGCCGCGTGAAAGTCCCCGAGGGCTCCGAAAGCGGGAAGCAGTTCCGCCTCAAGGCCAAGGGCATGCCCGTGCTGCGCTCCAAGCAGCAGGGCGACCTCTACATCCAGGTCGAGGTCGAGACGCCGAAGAACCTGTCGCGCAAGCAGCGCGATCTCTTGAAGGCGTTCGAGGAGGCGTCCAACCCGGACACGAGCCCGGCCTCGGCCGGATTTTTCGCCCGGGTGAAGGAGTTCTTTGAGGGTATCGGCGAGTAGCGCCTATCCCTTCCCGCCCTGATTGACGTAGATTGGGCGTTCCCTTCAGCTCCCGCGCCCCCGTCCCGCATTACTTTCGCGCGGTCTTCACAGCGAGATGACGATGGCCGGCGAGCCTGCCAAGAACAGCCCGAAGGCAGCGTTCCACGAGCCGGCGGTCATGAAGCGGGCGGCAAGAGCGACTGTCGCGGTCATCGCCGTGATCGCGCTCGCCAGCGTGCTTTGGTACGCGCAGACGGCGATCTTTTTGACCTTCGCCGGCATCCTGCTCGCCATCGTGCTCTACGGCGCCAGCCGCTGGCTCTCGGAGATGACCGGCCTGCCGCGCCTGCTGATGCTGGCCGTGGTGGCGCTCGCCGGCCTCGCCGGTCTCGCCCTTGCCGGCTGGACGGCAGGACCGACGCTCGGAACACAGGTCGCGCTGCTGGCGCAGAGCATCGCCGCCGGCGTCACTACGCTGACCTCTCAACTTTCGACTCTCATCGACCGCACGGCCATCCTCGAGAACATCGATCTGGTTCAGGTGCTGGGCAACTTCATGAGCCAGTGGGGCATCGCCACCGGCGCCACCACAGTCGCCATGTCAGTGTTCGGTCTGTTCAGCGCCGGGCTGATCGTGCTGTTCTTCGGCATCTATCTCGCCGCCGATCCGCACACTTACGTCAATCTGGTGGCGCGGCTGGCGCCGGAGGACAAGCGCGAGACGCTGCTCGAGCTTTTGTACGAGACCGGCGATCTGCTGCGGCGCTGGCTGATCGGACAGTCGATCACCATGTCGGCGATCGGCGTCTTCACCTATCTCGGGCTGTTGATCCTCGGCGTACCGATCGCCTTCGTGCTGGCGCTGTTCGCGGGGCTTGCGTGCTTCCTGCCCTATCTCGGGCCGATCATCGGCGCGATTCCAATCATCCTCGTGGCCGGCGGCGAGAGCTTGAATTTGGCCTTGTGGGCGCTCGGGCTTTATTGCTGCGTCCAGTTCCTGGAGAGCTATCTGCTGACGCCGCTGATCCAGGCCCGCGCGGTATCGATGCCGCCAGCGGCGGTGATCCTCAACCAGCTCGTGTTCGGCGCCGTGTTCGGACTTCTGGGGCTGGCGCTCGCTACCCCACTCGCGGCCGCCGCAACCGTTCCCTTGCGTCATGTGTTCGGTCAGGACGAGGACGGGAAGACCGACGGCGCCTAAAGCGCGAAGCAGGAGATTTGCATGCGGCTATTGTTTTTTGCCGGTAGCGCCCGGGAGGGGTCGCACAACAAGAAGCTCGCCCAGCTCGGGCGGCACATTGCCGAGGCGAACGGCATCGAGGCGGTGTTCGCGGATCTGGCCGACTATCACATGCCGATCTATCACGGCGATCTGGAAAACGACGAAGGCGTGCCGGAACGCGCGCGGGCCTCAAGGCGCTGCTGGAGGAGTATGACGGGGTGATGATCGTGACGCCGGAGTACAATGCCGCGGTTCCGCCGCTGCTCAAGAACACGATCGATTGGCTGAGCCGCGTAAAGGACGAACCGGACGTGTTCAGGACACGGGTTTTCGCCATCTCGGGCGCGTCTCCCGGCTATTACGGGACGATGCGCGCCCTGCTCATGCTGCGGCAGATCCTCGCCGTGGGCTTGGGCGCCACCGTTATTCCGCAGCAAATGGCGCTGCCGCGCGCCAGCCAGCCTTCGAGGCCGACGGGAGCCTGAAGGACGAGACCCAGCAGAAGATGTTCGCCGGCGTGGTCGAAGCGCTGGCCGTCGCCGCAAGGAAGTTTGCCGCATGAGCCCGAAGGACCGGATCATCGTCGCGCTCGACGTGCCCCATGTGGACGAGGCCCGCGCGCTCATCGACAAGCTCGGCGACAGCGTCGGCGTTTACAAGCTCGGCCTCGAGCTCATCTATGCCGGCGGTCTTGCGCTGGCCGAAGAGCTCGCGAAGGACGGCCACCGCGTGTTTCTCGACGCCAAACTACTCGACATCGAGGCGACGGTCGAGCGGGCGACCGCCGCGATCGCCAAGACCGGCGCTCACTTCGTCACGGTGCATGCCACCGACCGCAAGACGCTCGATGCGGCCGTGCGCGGGCGCGGCGACAGCGCGCTCAAGCTTCTTGGCGTTACGGTGCTGACCAATCTCGACCGCGCCGACTTGTCGGAGCAAGGCATCGAGATGCCGCCCTTGGCTCTCGTGCAGGAGCGCGCGCGGCTCTCTCAGGACGCAGGGCTGGACGGTATCGTCGCCTCGGGCAAGGAAGCGGCGGCCTTGCGCGAGCGCTTGCGGAACTTCCTCATCGTGACCCCCGGCATCCGTCAGGCGGGGACCGACGTGCAAGACCAGGCCCCGCGTGGTGACGCCCACGGACGCGG
>NZ_LPWD01000039.1 GCF_001723295.1 Methyloceanibacter marginalis | reverse complement strand
TGCCGGAACGCGACGCAACAGCGCCTTGAGTTTCGGTCCCGGCGCGGGAGGATTGTCGAGCGCGTGCATGAAGGCGTCGTAGCGCGCGGCGTCGAGCGTGAAGAACCGCTGGTCGAGCAGCACGTCGATCGCCTGCCGCCGGGCGCTGTCGATCATGAACTCGGTGCGCGTCTTGCCAAGGATCGCCGCCGCCTCGTCGATGAGCTGGCGGGTCTGCGTCTCGATCCGCAGGTTGATGCTGCCCTTGCTTTCGGCCGCCGAAGGGCGCTCCGCGACCGAAACTTGGAAATGCTGGGGGCTACGGTCCTTTGACATGCGTGAAATATGCGGTCGCGTATCCACATTGTCAATACACCCCTATCCCGCGCACCAGTCCTTGCGGCGCGGGCAGGCGGTCGCCCAGCAGGTGTAGGTCTCGGCCAGGCCCTCGGCGATGAGAATCGGCCCCACGTCGCGGCCGTCCGCTTTCAGCTTCCCGCACAGCCGCCCGTAATTGCAGGCGTCCGTGCCCTCGGTGCCGGGCGCGCAGGCACAGGCCGCCAGCGAAAGCTCGACGTCGCTGTCATCCACCAGCTCCCGCAAACGCGCCGTCGCCTCCGACGCCAGCGCCCGCTCGCGTCCGCAACGGGCGTGGAAGCCGGACTCCGGCGTGTTGAAGCCCACCAGCCGGTAGATCTCGCCGCCGCTGCGCACCGTGTCGCCGTCGACCACCTGGATGCCGCTCGACCACGGCGCGGCAACGGAGACGTCCACCACATCGTCGAACAAATCCTTGAGCGAGCCGCCGCGCTCATGGAGCGCCGGGAACAGCCAGACGAAGCTTGCGGTGAACACCAGCACGGCGAGCAGGATCACGGCCCAGTCGATCCGCTCCCACCAGCCCCGCGGCGGCTCGCCGAGATTCCAGACAGGCTTCACGTCCGGCTCGGCAGGCAGCGGCTTTCTCGCGCCGCGCGGCGGCTTGCCGAGATTCCAGCGCGGCGGCTTGCGGTGATGGCGGCTGCGAAACAGCGGTTTGAGGATACGCGCCATGCGTAACTCTGGCGCGGCAGGGCAAACAAATGGTTTCCGCTCACACGGTTCAACGCAATACCGTCATCCTGAGGTGCCAGCTCGTGCTCGAGCTCCCCCGGATCAAGACCGGGCTCGCACCTCAGCATGACGCGCCGGGCCTCGAAGGATGACGGCGCTCACGCCGAAGACTCATGAGCCCCCCAACCGCCCGGTGCGCGGATCGGCGGCGGTCAGAACAGCCAGAAGAAGCCCGCGACGAACACCACCGTGACGACGGCCACCACCAGCCAGTCCACCCGCCACCCCTTGTCGGAATCGCTCAGGGCCTCGAGCGGTCTCGGCTTGTGATGCCGCGTGCCGAAATGGGGTTTGGTGAGGTGCGCCATGGGCCGGAGTGTGCGCCCAGGAAAGCAAACAAATGGTTTCGCCTGTGCCCATCCCAACATCGTCATGCCCGGCCTCGTGCCGGGCATCCAATGATGAGTTTCCACTTGGGGCGAGGCCTTATTGGATGCCCGCGACAAGCGCGGGCATGACGAAGTTGAGTGAATAACCCGAAGTCTCACATGCCCTCAACCACCGGCTCGCAATTCGGCGCCCAGCTCCACTGGCCGCGCGACTCCTCCTCGCATTTCGGCTTCATGCTGTCGGGCGGTGGCGCGACCTCCGCACCTAAAGGATCGATGCAGAACACGTGCCCCGTCACCGGATTCACTTCCGCGGTCTTGCATGCGGGCGCGGTCTCGTCCGCCGCGTGCGCATCCATGATGCCGAAACCTGTGACGTTCACGCCCGCGGCGAGAATGATTCCAAATCGCAACGCCGCAAGCGTCGTCACACGCGCGCGCGTCGTTACATTCTTAGCCGTCATGCGCCTCTCCTCATCGCAAATGTCGATGGCGCCGAAACCATAGCGGCGTTAAAGACTCGCATCTTGTAGGAATTGGGCGCAAACTGCTTTGAGTGCGTGGGCGACCCCCGGTTGAGTATGGCCGTCGCCTGCGACGGCGTTCCCCGCGAGAGGAACCCACGCACACATTCTCTCATCACAAACGAAATGCACGCTCGGTCCCGCGCAAGCAGAGACTCCAGCGCCCTCATCCGCTCATTCCCGCGCAAAAAAGAATGAGCCCGCTCATTCCCGCGTAAGCGGGAATCCAGCACAAAACAAATGTCCGTCAGCTACTCTGGGTCCCCGCCGTCGCGGGGACGAGCGGACCCACAGCCCCGCCGCTCATTCCCGCAAACCTCAAGCCCGGGGGTGGGCGGCCTCATAAGTCTTCAAGAGATGCGCCCGGTCGACCTCCGTATAGCCCTGGGTCGTCGACAGGCTGGCGTGTCCGAGCAATTCCTGAATCGCGCGCAAGTCGCGCCGGCGCCCAATAATGCGTGGCGAAGGAATGCCGCAGCGCATGCGGCGTCGCGGTATCGGGCAGCCCGAGCGCGGCGCGCGCCCGCGCATGCGGAGCTGGATGATGCGGGGCGAGAGCTGCTTGCCGCGCGCGCCGATGAACAGCGGATCGTCGGGCCCGAATTTCGCCGGGCAGAGCTTCAAATAATGCTCGATGGCTTGCCGCGTCACCGGCAGCACGGGCACCACGCGCGTCTTGTTGCCCTTGCCCGTGACCCGCAGCATGTCGCGGCCCTTGATCGGCGCCTCTTTCACGCGCAGCGACAAGGCCTCGGAGATGCGAAGCCCCGAGCCATAGAGCAGCGTCAGCACGGCGGTGTCGCGGGCGAGAATCCATTCTTCGGCGTCGGGCTGCGCGATATCGGCGCCGTCCATCAAGGCCGTCGCTTTCGCCGCGGTGAGCGGCTTCGGCACCGAGTGCGGCAGCTTCGGCAGCGAGACCGCGCGGATGGCGTCGTTCTTGCCGAACCCGCGCCGCTCCAGGAAGCGGTAGAACATGCGGAGCGCGCTCAAGGTCCGCGACAGGCTGCGGCTGCCGACGTCTTGTGCGCGGCGCGCGGCGAGAAAGGCGCGCACGTCCCGCGCCGACAAGGAGAACAGCAGCTTGAGATCGGGCTGCGTGCCGAGATGCCCGGCCAGGAAGCCGAGGAATTGCGAGAGGTCCCGCCGGTAGGCCTCGACCGTATGGGCGGCCAGCTGGCGCTCGGTCACGAGATAGACGAACCAGGCGTTGACCGCCCGGTCCACGTCCGGCGCGGCGCCGATCGCTTGCGCTTTCTTTGCTTGCGCCCTTTTGGATGTCGCCTTGGCTGCCATCCGTCCCTCGACTTGACCCCGTGCGCGCTACTATGGGTCGGTGAGTCGCTAATAACCCTTAACTAACCCCGAAGAGCCCGCTCTGGCCAAGACTTCCACCAGCCCCAAGACGACGAAGGCAAGTCAGGTGACGGTGCCCGTGCTGGTGCCGCTCGCGCTGCCCGCGCCTTACGACTATCTGGTGCCCGAGGGCGATCACGTGGAGCCGGGCGAGTTCGTGGTCGTGCCGCTCGGCCCCGTCAAATATCTCGCCGCCGTGTGGCGGCGCGCGGAAGGCGACGAGGCGCCTCCGATCCCCCGCAAGAAGCTGCGCGAGATCCTCGAGATCCTCGACGATGTGCCGAAGCTGCCGAAGGTCTCCATGGACTTCGCCGAGTGGGTGGCGGGTTACACGCTTAGCCCGCTCGGCATGGTGCTCCGCATGATGATGAGCGCGGGCTCGGCCTTTCAGCCGCCGGCGCCGCGCTATGGGGTGCGCCTCGATAGCCCGCCGCCTGAGCGCATGACGCCGGCGCGCGCCCGCGTGCTCGAGGCGGCCAACAACGGCCTGGTCTGGGTGAAGTCCAACTTGGCCGAGACGGCGGGTGTCAGCCCCGGGGTGATCGATGGGCTGGTCGATGCGGGAACGCTGATAGCCGAGCCCCTGCCCGACTGGCACGCAATGCCGCTCGGCCCCGCGCGCGCGCGCGCAACCCTCAACACCGAACAGGCGCAAGCGGCAAAGGAGCTTCTCGAACACACCGGCGACGGCTTCGCCGTGACCCTGCTCGATGGCGTCACCGGCTCCGGCAAGACGGAGGTCTATTTCGAGGCCATCGCCCAATGTCTCGAGCGCGGCAAGCAGGCTCTCGTGC
>NZ_LPWD01000038.1 GCF_001723295.1 Methyloceanibacter marginalis | reverse complement strand
CACGGCATGCCGTGCCCCGGCGAGTCCGAGCGCCACAACGTGGACTGCCCAGCATCGGGGCAGTGTTCCTTTTGTGATTGCTGGCCACCTTCTATTCCTCGCTTCCCTTGTCCCCTTCACCGTTCGGCAAGCCTTTGCTTGCGGGGTCGTTCTTCTTGCCGTCGGTCTTCGTGACGTTGCCCACGATGGCCTGAGCACCCGGATGGACGTTTACGTCGCGGACGTTGACGGTCTGGGTTTGTCGGGCGCGGTGCTTGTCGCGTGCTTCGAGGAGCTTCACCACCGCGGCCGAGTTCTGGCAGAAGATCCTTGTGTACTTTTCACTCACCCAAGCGTCTTTCGAGGAGTTTACTGACTTGGCGTTCGCTTCCATGGCCGCGTTCAATCCAGCCACGGCCAGGCGGTCCAGGATCGACTCATGAGGGTCTCTGGGATCTAGTCCCGAATAGAGCGCGATGCTTCCGTGGGCGGCTCGCTCGAAATCAGTGTTCGTGTCACTCAGACGGGTCGGGATAGCGCGCATCAGTTGATGCGAGACGTGACCGTGGTATGGCTCCTTCAACTCCACCGGCTTCGCGCCGTAAGGCATCATCGCGGTGCCTTCTTCGACTTCGGCTTCGACGGGGGTCGCTGGAAGCTCATTCGCTTCCTCAGGCTCGGTGGCGTCAGGGTTAGCGTCTCCGCTCCGTCGCTGCTCACTGACGCGGCCGAGTCCTTGGCGTCGGTGTCTTGGTCAGCCGTTGCCGGTTTCGCTTCGTCTGCGGACAGGTCTTTGTCGGTGTCGAACTCGGGCGAGGTCTTCTTCTGATCGTTCATCACGATTCTCCTAAGTTGTTTTGATGTGGGTGAGGGGGGTCGTCGGGCATGAATCATCGGCCGGGCAAAAGCGCCCGATCAGTTGGCCCGAAGGCTCATGGGCCCGGACGGATTCCGGGCATCGTTTTCTTTGGGAATTTCGCGCGCCGCCTGGAGAGATTCAGGATCGCCGCGCTCGGATGTAGAGGGGCTAGAAGACCGGTTGGCTTCCTCGCGCTATTCAGCGAGACGCCGGTGGGTCAGCCGAACCCTCAGACTATGTTTGCCTGAGCCTGAGCAATTACGCCCACGGCCAGGTTCTCTCCTACTGTCTCCAGGAGTTACCGCTATCAACGGCAACTCATATGAACGATGCCTCACCGGGACGTCCGCCGTGACTGGTTTCGACACGGTAAGGGAGGCTGCCGTCCTAGTTTGTGTCTGCGTCAAGGCCCGCTTTCCTACCCAACTGGTCTGTCAGGCATGATCACGTCCCGCGCCGTCGTCTAAGCCCTGCCTGGCGTTAGGAGAAACCGCTGGTTTACCGGTCTCCTTCGCTTCGGCCAATCGCTGGTCTGCCGACTGTGGCTCGACGCAATACAGATAATACGGAAGATTCGATTATATTCAAGAGTAAAAATCGGCAGATTTCTGCAATTTTTTCGCTCAAGACAAGCGTTGCTCGTCGAAATTCGAGATGTCGACCATCTCTTGCCGGGAAAGTGATTCGTTTTTATTCACAGGTTACTCACAGCCCTACATAGTATTGTGGATAACCTTGGTTCTACTTTGCATGGGGTTGTTTGTCCGACTCGGACACTTGTTCTAGACCGTCAATCGGCCAGGGCTGCCACATACTCCCCGATCGCGAGCGACGCCGTCAGCCCCGGCGAGCCGATCCCATAGAGGGCCACGTAGCTTGCGTGCCCCGTCTCCTCAGGTCCCTGGATGACGAAGTCGCCTTGTGGCTCACCGGGGCCCGCGACGCACGGTCTGATACCCGAATAGGCCGGCGCGAGAACTCCGTCGGGGAGCCCCGGCCAGTAACGGCGGATGGCGTCGTAGAAGGCGGCCAGCCTGGTGGGGTCGACCGCGTAGTCGAGTGTTTCCACCCACTCCACATCCGGCCCGAAGCGCGCCTGCCCCCCGAGGTCGAAGGTGAGGTGGACGCCTAGGCCGCCGGCAACGGGAACGGGGTAGATCAGATGCCCGAACGGCGTCCGGCCGCTCATGGCGAAGTAGCTCCCCTTGGCGAGGTGGCGCGGCGGGATGCTCTTAAGGTCGAGGCCCTCCAGGCTGCGGGAGACATCCCAGGCCCAAAGTCCCCCGGCGTTGATCAGCAGCTTCGTCTCGATCTCGGTAGCTTCGTCGCCGCCGACGCGAAGCCGTATCGCGGGTGAGCCGAGGCTTCCTCCGAGCAAGGGCGCGCGGCACTGCACCGTGGCGCCGGCGTTCTCGGCGTCGCCCTGGAGGCTAAGCATCAGCGCGTGCCCGTCAATGATGCCGGTGGTGCCCGACAGCAGCGCAGCCGTAGCCCGCAATTCCGGCTCCAGCTCTTCCAGGCGTCCGCCGCCGATCAATTCCACGTCCTCGACGCCGTTCGCCACGGCGCGTTCATACAGCTGCTGGAGTGCCGCCTCTTCATCGGCCGATGTGGCGACCACGAGCTTGCCGCAGCGGCGGTGGGGCACGCCGCGCTCGGCGCAATATCGGTAGAGGGCGTGGCGGCCCCCGACGCAGAGACGTGCCTTAAGACTTCCCGGCGGGTAGTAGAGGCCGGCGTGGATAACCTCGCTGTTGCGCGACGAGGTTTCCTGGCCGACGCCGTCGTCGCGCTCCAGCACGAGGACCTCGCGTCCGCGCAGGCTAAGCGCCCGGGCGATCGCAAGACCGATTACGCCGGCGCCGACCACAACGGTGTCGATCCTGAACATCCAAGTCTTATAGCGCGATGGGCATGAGGGTGCGCGTCAGTTGGCGGCTTGTCAGTTGGCAGTTTGCGGCTTGTTCTTCTTCTTGGTCTGACGGTGCTTCTCGAACCGCATGTCAGATCCCTCGCGGCAGTCCATCTGCAACGAGACGACCTCGACCTTATCGGCGAAGGTATTGAAGCCCTGGTTGCCCGCTTCCTCCTTGCGCACGTAGCGGTTCGCGCAGATCGAGGTGGAGCGAACCGGGGAGCGTCGTCGACAGAATGGGC
>NZ_LPWD01000037.1 GCF_001723295.1 Methyloceanibacter marginalis | reverse complement strand
CGCCGAGATGGTCCTCATCGCCCAGGATGTCGGACAGAACGGCGAACTTGTCGCCTTCCTTGATGAGGCCCATGGCGATGCCCGCGACCGGGCGCTTCAGCGGACGCCCGCGTCCATCATGGCGAGTGAGGAGCCGCACACCGTGGCCATGGACGAGGAGCCGTTCGACTCGGTGACCTCGGACACGATGCGGATGGTGTAGGGGAACTGCTCGCGATCGGGCAGGACAGGGTGGATCGCCCGCCAGGCAAGCTTGCCGTGACCGATTTCACGGCGCCCCGGAGAGCCATGCGGCCCGCTTCGCCGACCGAGTAGGGCGGGAAGTTGTAGTGCAGCATGAAGCTTTCTTTGTAGGTGCCCGCCAGGGCGTCGACGTACTGCTCGTCCTCGCCGGTGCCAAGCGTGGTGACGGCAAGCGCTTGCGTCTCGCCGCGGGTAAACAGCGCGCTACCGTGCGTCCGAGGCAGGATGCCGACTTCGCACGAGATTGGACGCACCGTCACCAGGTCGCGGCCGTCGATGCGCTTCTTGGTGTCGAGGATGCTGCCGCGCACAAGGTCCTTCTCGGCTTCCTTGAAGGCGCTGGAGACCTTGCCGGCGATCGTGCCGTCATCGTCCTCGGGGACGAGCTCGGTTACCACCTTCTCCTTGACCTGGGAGATGCCGTCGCGGCGCTCCTGCTTGGAAGAAATGGCGTAGGCCTCGCGCAGCCCGCTCTCGGCGAGTGCGCGCACCTTGTCGACCATCTCCCCGTTGTCCACGGGCTTGAGGTCCCAGGGTTCCTTGGCGGCGCGCTCGGCGAGCTTGACGATGGCGTCGAGCACCGGCTGAAAATGCTCATGGCCGTACATCACGGCGCCGAGCATGATGTCTTCGGGAAGTTCATTGGCCTCCGATTCCACCATCAGCACGGCGTCGGCGGTACCGGCCACGACCAGGTCGAGCGACGTCTCGGGCATCTCGTCGACCATCGGGTTCAGCACGTATTTGCCGTCAATATAGCCGACGCGCGCTGCGCCGATCGGACCGAGGAACGGGACGCCGGAAATCGTCAGTGCCGCGGAGGCGGCAACCATGGCGACGATGTCGGGATCGTTCTCCATGTCGTGCGACAGCACGGTGATGATGACTTGGGTCTCGTTCTTGAAGCCTTTGGCGAACAGCGGCCGGATGGGCCGGTCGATCAGGCGTGAGGTGAGGGTTTCCTTTTCGGTCGGACGTCCCTCGCGCTTGAAATAGCCGCCGGGGATCTTGCCCGCGGCGAAGGTCTTTTCCTGGTAGTTCACGGTCAGCGGGAAGAAGTCGATACCGACCCGCTCCTGCTTGGCGGAGACGACGGTGGCCAGAACGGATGTCTCGCCATAGGTGACCAGTACGGCGCCGTCGGCCTGTCGGGCGATGCGCCCGGTTTCGAACTTGAGTGGGCGTCGGGCCCATTCGATTTCTACGGTGTGTTTATCAAACATGTGCGTGTCCCAATGAGCGGGGAAAGATAAGGCCGCCCTTGACGCCCGGTGGCGCAAGGACTGGCCCGTTCATATGCGTGGAAGCTCAACCGCCGCGTCTGCACGGCGGACATGGCCTACCGGCGAATACCGAGTCGGTTGATGAGCTTCTGGTATCGGTCCTGATCTGACGCCTTGACGTAGTCGAGCAGACGCCGCCGCTGGCTGACCATTTTCAGCAGCCCACGGCGCGAATGATTATCCTTGCCGTGCGTTTTGAAATGCTCGGTAAGATTGGTGATCCGTTCTGTCAGGATCGCGACCTGAACTTCCGGAGATCCGGTGTCGTCTGATTTGGTCGCGTACTCTTTGATAAGCTCTTGCTTGCGCTCAGCGCTAATCGACATCGGGATATCCTTATATTTGAGGGTTTGACAGGGCCGAGCCGGGATGTCGTCCAGCACGGTCATTCGGAATGCGCGAAAAAGCCCCGAAAAGCGGGGCCCGCGATGCGCGCACTATAGGGATTATCGCCCCCGAGACCAGCGGAATTTGGGCCGTCAGCCCGTCAGGTTAAAGATCCGCCGAGGCTTGAATTCGCCTTGGGAGACCTCCCCCAGAGCCACTAGCGCCCCCTTTGAAACCGCGTAGACGGGACCGGTGATGATCGGGGCGTCACGGCCCCTTAGCAGCACCGGCTGGCCTTGGCGGAGCCTGGCCGCGTCGGAACTGCTCAAGTTCAGGGCCGGCAGGTCCTGCAGCGCCGTCTCCACCGGATGAAGCAGGGCAGCGCCGCCTCCCGGCTCTCGCCGGCGGCTGCCTCGACCTCTTCGAGCTGACGGCCTCCGCTTCACTGAACCGCCGACCCGGGTGCGGCGCAGCGCCGAGACATGGCCCAGACAGCCGAGCGCCCGGCCGAGATCGCGCGCCAGCGCCCTGACATAGGTGCCCTTGCCGCATTCGGCCTCCAGCACGCAATGGCCGGAGTCGGGCAGATCCACGAGCGTGAGCCGGTCGATCGTCACGGTCCGCGGGGCGAGCTCGAACTCCTCCTCGTCACGGGCGAGATCGTAGGCCCGCGCGCCGTCCACCTTGAGGGCCGAGTAGCGCGGGGGGACCTGGGAAATGGCGCCGGTGAACTGGGGCAGCGCCGCTTCGATTTCCTCGCGGGACGGCCGCAGATCGGAGGTCTCGGTCACCTTGCCTTCGGTGTCGTCCGTGTCGGTCGCCGCGCCGAAGCGCACGGTAAACCGATACGCCTTGGCGCCTTCGACGGCGAAAGGCACCGTCTTGGTCGCTTCGCCGAAGGCAATCGGCAGGATGCCGGTGGCGAGCGGATCGAGCGTCCCGGCATGCCCCGCCTTGGTGGCGTCGTAGAGCCAGCGCACCCGTCCCACCGCCTTGGTCGAGGTCAGGCCTTCCGGCTTGTCGAGGATCAGCCAGCCGCTGACCGCTTGGCCCTTACGCCGACGCGCCATGCCTGATCCTGCCTAGTCGTCGAGGTCGCGGGCGACTTGCGGAGAGGCGAGCAGGGCGTCTATCCGGGCGGACTCCTCGAACGAGACGTCCACTTTGAACCTCAACTCCGGCATGAATTTGAGATTGACGCGCTTTGCCACCTCGCCGCGCAGGAAGCGCTTGTGCTTCTCCAAATGCGCCACCACTTCTTCCGCCTCGCCACCGCCGAGCGGCATGACATAGGCCGTGGCGAGCTTGAGATCTGGCGTCATGCGGACTTCCGGCACGGTGAGCGAGTGCTTGCTGACCACTTCGTCCATGACCTCGCCGCGGACGAAGATCTCCGCCAGCGCATGGCGGATCACCTCGCCGACTTTCAACTGGCGTTGGCTCGGGGCCTTAGGGCCCTTGTCTCGCGCGGTCATGAATGGCTTCTCTCAAAAGCGCCGGAAATCGGCGGCGCCATGCGCGGCGCTTACAGCGTGCGCTTGACGTGCTCGACCTCGAAGCACTCGATGACGTCGCCCTGTCGCATGTCCTGGTAGCCCTCGAGGCCATGCCACATTCCTGGCCCGACACCACCTCCTTCACTTCGTCCTTGAAGCGCTTGAGTGTGGAGAGCTTGCCCTCGTGCACCACGACGTTGTCGCGGATCAGACGGACCTGGGCGCCGCGCTCGACCTTGCCTTCGGTCACGCGGCAGCCGGCCACCTTGCCGACCTTGGAGATGGTGAACACCTCCAGGATTTCGGCGTTGCCGAGGAAGGTCTCGCGCACCGAGGGGGAAAGCAGGCCGGACATGGCCTGCTTAATGTCGTCGACCAGATCGTAGATGACCGAATATTGGCGAATCTCGACGCCGTCGCGCTCTGCGGCCTCGCGGGCCTGCGCGTTGGCGCGCACGTTGAACGCGAGCAGCGCGGCGCCCGACGTCAGCGCCAAGGACACGTCGGACTCGGTGATGCCGCCGACACCCGCATGCACGATGCGGGCCTTGACCTCGTCGGTGCCGAGTGCGGCGAGAGCCGCGCAAATGGCCTCGACCGAGCCCTGCACGTCGCCCTTGATCACGAGCGTGAATTCCTGGACGCCGGTTTCCTTCAACTGGCTCATCATCTGCTCGAGGCTGCCGCGCTGGCCGGCCACGGCCAGCCGCTTGCGGCGCTCGCGCATGCGATAGTCGGTGATCTCGCGGGCCCGGGCCTCGCTCTCGACCACGGCGAATTGATCGCCGGCCTCAGGCGCAGAATCGAAGCCGAGAACCTCGACCGGCACCGAGGGGCCGGCCTCCTTGACCTGTTCGCCGAGATCGTCGATCAGCGCGCGCACACGGCCCCAAGCGGAGCCGGCCACGATAATATCGCCGAGGTGGAGCGTGCCGCGCTGAACGAGCGCCGTACCGACCGGGCCTCTGCCCCGTTCGAGCTTGGCCTCGACGATGACGCCGTCGGCGTCGCGCTCCGGATTGGCCCTGAGTTCCAGCACTTCGGCCTGCAGTGCGATCGCCTCGAGCAGCTTGTCGAGATTGGTCTTCTTGAGGGCGGACACTTCGATTTCCAGCGTGTCGCCGCCCAGGCTCTCCACCACGATCTCGTGGCTGAGCAGTTCCGTGCGCACGCGCTTGGGGTCGGCGCCTTGCTTGTCGATCTTGTTGATGGCGACGATCAGCGGCACCTCGGCGGCTTTGGCGTGATTGATCGCCTCGATGGTCTGCGGCTTCACGCCGTCATCCGCCGCCACCACCAGGATGACGATGTCCGTGACCTTGGCGCCGCGGGCCCGCATGGCGGTGAACGCCTCATGGCCGGGCGTATCAATAAAGGTGATCTTTTGACCAGACGGCACCACGACCTGGTAGGCGCCGATATGCTGGGTGATGCCGCCCGCCTCGGAGGCGACGACATTGGCCTGGCGGATCGCGTCGAGCAGCGAGGTCTTGCCGTGGTCCACGTGGCCCATGATGGTGACGATGGGCGCGCGCGGCTGCAAATCCTCCGCATCGTCCTCGGCTCCAATGAAGCCCTCTTCGACGTCCGCTTCCGACACCCGGCGTACCGTATGGCCGAACTCCTCGGCGATGAGCTGCGCCGTGTCCGAGTCGATCACATCGGTGATCTTGTGCATCTCGCCGTCCTTCATCAGGTACTTGATGACGTCGACGCCGCGCGCGGCCATGCGGTTGGCCAGTTCCTGAATCGTGATGACCTCGGGGATCACCACCTCACGCGCGATCTTCTGCGCAGTTTGCGGTCCCGTGCCTTGCTTCTTCTGACGCTCGCGGTGGCGCTTCAGCGAGGCAAGGCTCCGCTGGCGCTGCTCCTCGTCGAGCGCGTTGGTAATGGTCAAGCGGCCACGGACCCGCCGGTCGTCGCCGCGCCGCGGGGCTGCGGGGCTCTTCTTGTGGCGGGCGTCCGGCGTACGCGACGGCTGTTCCTCGGCCTCTTGCTTCAGATGCTTGCTGCGCGCGGGCTCCTCGGCCTTGGGCGGAGCCGTCTCCTCGACGGCCTTTTTCTCGTCTTCCTTGCGCTTGCGCTCCTCGGCCTCCTCGGCTTCCTTGGCGCGCTGCTCGGCGAGAACGGTCTCCTGGGCTGCGGTCTCCTGGGCGCGCTCTTTCTCCTCGGCTTGCCGCACCTTTGCATCGGCGAGCGCCTTGGCGCGAGCGCCTTCTCTTCCTCGGAAAGCTGCTTCAGCACCACGCCGGAACGGCGCTGTTTCTCTTCGGCGGCGGGCTTGGCGGGCCTTGCCTCGGCGCGGGCGCCGCGACTTTCGGCTTGGCCTCCTCGGCCGGCTGTGCAGCCGCACCGCTCGAGCCGACCGACCGGCGCTTCTTCTTCTCGACCAGAACGGACTTTGAGCGCCCATGGCTAAAGCTCTGGCGCACATGGCCGGACTCCACGGTCCGGCGCACGTTGAGCGTCATCTTGCGCCCGCGAGTTTTGCCTTCAGTCTCGTTCGTTTCACTCATTCTTGGTCCGTATCCAATCCGTAGTTGTCCGCGAATGCGGAAATTCCCTGGCGGTAGCGCGCGGCGCGCTCGGCTGCCGCCAGAAACTTTCGAGCCGCTCCACCCTGGATTAGGGCAGCATGTATCACATTTGACCGGCCCGATGCCAAACCCAATTCATCTGCGGTAAAGGCGCAGATCGAGGGGAGACCGCGCCCTTGCGTCGACGCGCGGGCCTTGCCGTCAAGTTTCCGGCAACCATCTTCGGCCGCGTCCGAGGCGTGAATCACGGCGATCACGCGCCCTTTGCTCAAGGCTTCCTCGACCTTCGAATGGCCGAAAACCACTTCCCCCGCCTTGTTGGCGAGGCTCAGCGCCCTGAGAGCCGCCTCGGCGAGGAGGTCTCCCACACGGTCCGGAAGCGCCTCCTGGACCTTGACTTGGGCCTTGAATGCCCGGCCGAAAGCCTTGCGTTTGACCGCCTCGGCGATGGTTTCGTGGGCGGCGGTCAACCAGACGCCGCGGCCGGGAAGCTTCTCTTTCAGGTCCGGGACGACCGCGTCGTCCGGCCCGAGCACAAAGCGGATGAGGTCGTCCTTAGAGCGGTGGGCGCGCGTGACGGCGCAGCGGCGCTGCGTTTCCGCCGCCCGCTCCCGCGTCTCGTTTCGCTCTGCCGCTTCCAGCCGCAACCGCTCTGTCTCCTAATCGCCTCATGACGCAGGCGCGTCATCGGCGCGGGCGCCTCGCCCGCTTGTGCTTCCGTACCGGCCTCGGTATCCGCCTCGGCCTCGCCGTCCGTTTCGCCTTCCGTCTCTTCTTCCGGGGCGGCCAGGTCTGCCGCGTCGATCCAGCCGGCCTTCACCCGCGCGGCAAGGATCAGGTCCTCGCATTGCGGCCGGCTCACGCCAAAGCCGTCGAGGAAGCCCCCGTGACGGATGGTCTCTTTATCCTGCCGTTCGCTCCAGCCGGCGAGATCGTCGGTGGCGCAATCGGCCAAATCTTCGACGGTCTTCACGCCATTCTCGCCGAGCGCGACCAGCATCGCCGTAGTGAGCCCCGGAACCTCCAACAGCTCATCGGTCACGCCGAGCGCTTTGCGCTTGGCGTCGAGCTCCGCTTCGAGCTTATCGAGATGCTCGCGGGCGCGGGCCTGAATCTCCTCGGCGGTGTCCTCGTCGAAGCCTTCGATCGAGGAAATCTCGTCCGGCTCGACAAAGGCCACTTCCTCCACCGAGGAGAATCCCTCCGAGGCCAGCAGTTGAGCGATGACCTCGTCCACGTCCAGTGCCGCCATGAATTTGGCCGAGCGATCGGCGAACTCCGCCTGGCGGCGCTCCGATTCCGAGGCTTCCGTCATGATGTCGATGTCCCAGCCGGTGAGCTGGGAAGCCAGCCGCACGTTCTGGCCCTTGCGGCCGATGGCCAGAGACAGCTGCTGGTCGGGCACGACCACTTCGATCCGCTCGGCGTCCTCGTCGAGCACGACCTTGACCACTTCGGCGGGCGCAAGGCCGTTGACGATGAAGGTGGCGGCGTCGGGCGACCACTGGATGATGTCGATCTTCTCGCCTTGAAGCTCGTTCACCACGGCCTGCACGCGGCTGCCGCGCATGCCGACGCACGCGCCCACGGGATCGATCGAGGCATCGCGCGAGACCACGGCGATCTTGGCGCGGCTGCCGGGGTCGCGCGCAACCGACTTGATGGTGACGATGCCTTCATAGACCTCCGGAACTTCCTGCGCGAACAGCTTGGCCATGAATTCGGGATGCGTGCGGGAGAGGAAAATCTGCGGTCCGCGTTGCTCGCGCCGTACGTCGTAGACATAAGCGCGGATGCGGTCGCCATAGCGGAAGTTCTCGCGCGGCAGGGTCTCATCGCGGCGCACGATGGCCTCGGCCCGGCCGAGATCGACGATCACATTGCCGTACTCGACGCGCTTCACGATACCGTTGACGATCTCGCCGACGCGATCCTTGTACTCGTCGAACTGGCGCTCACGCTCGGCTTCGCGCACTTTCTGCACGATGACCTGTTTGGCGTTCTGCGCCGCGACGCGCCCGAAATCGAGCGGCGGCAGCGGCTCGGCGATGAAGTCGCCCTCTTGCGCGGCCGGGTTCTTGCGGCGGGCCTCGGCGAGCGAAATCTGCGTCGCTTCCATGGTCACGTCCTCGACCACTTCCAGAAGCCGCGCCAGCGAGATCTCTCCGGTCTTGGGATCGACCTCGGCCTTGATCTCGTTCTCGCTGCCATAGCGGGACTTCGCCGCCTTTTGGATGGCGTCCTCCATGGCGGTGATCACCACCTCGCGTCGATCGACTTCTCGCGTGCGACCGCATCGGCGATCTGCAGGAGCTCCAGTCTGTTGGCGCTCACGCCTGCCTGGGACATTCTCTAGCCTCCAACTCAAGTTGCGTTCGTTCGCGGGAGCATCGCTCGCCGCGGAAAACTCAATGCACGGGCTTGCTGCCCGAAAGATCCATCCTGAAGCCGTCGGGATCGAGACGAGCTTCGCCTCGCCAATGAGCGAGAAGGGAAGGCCGATAATCACGGGCTCGGCCTTGCCATCCAGCTCAATTTTCAAATGCACTTCCTCGCCGGCCACGTCCTCGATCGTGCCCTTGAAGCGCTTACGTCCGTCTACCGGCTCCTTCAGCTCTATCTTGGCCTCGTGACCCGCCCATAACGCGAAATCGCTCGGGCGGACCAAAGGCCGGTCGATGCCGGGGGAGGAGACCTCCAAATTGTACGCCGCGGGCATCGGATCGTAGGCGTCGAGCACCGGAGAAAGTCCCCGGCTGATCGTGGCGCAATCGTCCACCGACATCTCACCGTTCGGCCGTTCGGCCATGATTTGCACCGTGCCGCCGTCACGGCCCGAGATCTTCACCCGCACCAAGCGGAACCCAAGCTCTTCGATCACCGGCTCGGCAAGCTCGGCGACTGTCCGCTCCTGGTCCGTTTCCCGGACGAGGCGGCGTTCTTTAGGTGTCGCAGTGCTCGGCATTGACGGCAGGGCTCAAAGACCCCAATCAGCCAGAAGGCGTGGGCCCTAATAAAAAGGAGCGGGCCGCAGCCCACTCCTGATCAAATCAACCATGAGTTTCGACCGCTAATATACGTGCTTTCCCGAGGGTTTCAAGCGGCTTGGCCTCAAGCAAACGCTTGTTTTCCAACGATGGTTTCTAATCGACGGGGATCACCTGCTCGGTAATGCGGGCGAAGTCTCCTGCCCGCCCCAGGCTCAGCGCGCACAGGCACGCCGAATAGTTGCCGCCGATTGCGGTGCCCCCGAAAGCAAGCTGGTCCTCGAAGGTGCAGTTGGCGTCGCGATAGGCGATCCATCTCTTTTGGGCGTCGACCAGCGATTGGAGCTGGAGGTCGGGGCGCTGCCCCAGCTCCGTAGCCCAGCTTCGGATGGCGGCCTTCAGCGCCGTGTAGGCCTCGTTGAGCTTGGCGTCGGCGGCGTCCGCCACGCGCGCCAGGCAAGCCTTGTATTCCGGGTTGGTCGTCGTCCGCGCCGCGCAAGCCGAATAGCAGTCGGCGCCGATATAGGCAGACGCCGCTGTCGGCAGCAGGATGAGTGCGAAGGCGAGGGCAAAAGCGCGCATGGCAGGCTCCTCTCTAGTGACGCCGCCAGCGCAGATAGACAGGCTTGCGGCCGTCGCTCAAGGCCTTCCGCTCGTAGCGGGTCTCCGGCCAGTCCTCCGGCCGCAAGCGCCAATCCGAGGCCTTGCAGGCCAGCCAATCGAAAGCGCCGTTCCGATTGACGGCCCGGAGCGCCTGGCCGGCATACTCCACATCGTCGCTGGCGAAGCGCAGTTCGCCGCCTCGCGCCAGGACACGGGCGATGGCGTCCACGAGCGCAGGCGAGACCAACCGCCGCTTCGCCTGCCGCTTCTTGGGCCACGGATCGGGAAACAAGAGGAAGGCGCGGGCGATCCCACCATCCGGTAGCCAGGCGAGCACCTCCCGCGCGTCGCCATCATGGACGCGGACGGTTTTCAGGCCCCGATCCTCGATGGCGCCGAGCAGGCTGGCGACGCCATTGATAAAGGGCTCGCAGCCGATGAAGCCGATGTCCGGGTTCTGTGCCACCTGCCACAGCAGGTGCTCGCCCGAGCCGAAGCCGATCTCGAGCCACACCTCCCGCACGGGCAGGGGGAACAGCATGCATGGATCCTCCGGGGCTACGTCCTCAAGACCGAGGCGGAGCGCCGGAAGCAACTCGGCGACGAGCCGCTCCTTGCGCGGGCTCAAGCGCTTGCCCTTGCGCCGCCCATAGGATCTGAGGGGCGAAGGCCCGGCCGGCGGTGATACGTCGCGTTTTTCCGTCATGCTTGGCCTTGCCTGCCTTCGCCGAAGCGAAGCCTTACCTAACATGCGCATCACGGCAGCGGGCGCTTCGGCTTCGCGCAGGTAGGTGCCGGGCCTCGGCGGGTTTTCCCAGCCCCAACGCAAAATGGCCGGGGCGAAGCCCGGCCATCAGCGATTAAACCTGAATGAAATCGGCTAGCTCAGCTCGCCGCGAATCGGCTCGACCAGGTCGAGGCGCTCCCAGGAGAAGCCGCCGTCGTTTTCCGGCTGCCGGCCGAAATGGCCATAGGCGGCGGTACGCTCGTAGATCGGACGGCTGAGCCCCAAATGCTCGCGAATTGCGCGCGGGCTCAAATCCATCACCTTGCGCAGTACGCTTTCGAGCTTGTCCTCGGGCACGGTCCCGGTGCCGTGCAAGTCCGCATAGAGCGACAGCGGCTGCGACACGCCGATCGCGTAGGCGACCTGCAGCGTGCATTTGTCGGCAAGACCAGCCGCCACCACGTTCTTGGCGAGGTAGCGCGCGGCATAGGCCGCCGAGCGGTCCACCTTGGTCGGGTCTTTGCCGGAGAAGGCGCCGCCGCCATGGGGTGCCGCGCCGCCATAGGTGTCGACGATGATCTTGCGGCCGGTGAGCCCTGCGTCGCCGTCGGGACCGCCAATCACGAAGCGGCCGGTCGGATTGACGTAGAGCGTGGTTTTGCCGTTGACCCAGCCCTCGGGCATCACCTCGTCGATGAAGCCGCGCACGATCTCGGCGATGCGCTCCTGGCTTGCGTCCTCGGAATGCTGGGTGGAGACCACGACGGAGTCGGCGCGCACCGGCTTACCGTCTTCGTAGATCAGCGTCACCTGGCTCTTGGCGTCGGGCCCGAGCTCCGGCGTGCGGCCGGCGTGCCGGCCTTTCGCCATCTCGTGCAGAATACGGTGGGAATAATAGATCGGCGCCGGCATGAGCGGCTCGGTCTCGCGGCAGGCGAAGCCGAACATGATGCCCTGGTCGCCCGCGCCTTCGTCCTTGTCGCTCTCGGTGTCGGCGTCGACGCCCATGGCGATATCGGCCGACTGCTCGTGCAGGTAGTTTTCGAACGTCGCGGTTTTCCAATGAAAACCGTCCTGCTCGTAGCCAATGTCGCGCACCGCGCCCCGCGCGGCGTCTTCGATGGCATCGGAGGTGACGCTTTCGGGTCCGCGCACCTCACCGGCAAGCACGATGCGGTTGGTGGTTACGAGCGTCTCGCACGCCACGCGAGACAGGGGGTCGGCGGCCAGATAGAGGTCCACGACGGCATCGGAAATGCGGTCGCACACCTTGTCGGGATGGCCTTCCGACACGGATTCACTGGTAAAGAGGTAATTTCCTCGGGACATGCTCTCCCCTTTTGGAAAAACGAGTTGGGCCGGGCGCGAATTGGACGGCCCGGTTCTGACAATCGTGGAGCCGGAGGTCAAGTCCCGGCAATTTGCGAGGGAACTAGTTGGTTCCGCTGCCGGCGCTCAAAGCGCGGACCAGATCGACGACGCTCTTGCGGACCTTGGGGTCGCTGATCTTGACGAATGCGCGGTTGAGCTCCAGTCCTTCACGACTGTTCAGGAATTCCAGAATAAAGGCCTCGGAGTCGGGCTCCGCCATGCCGGGAGCCTTGCTCCCGTCGCCCACATAAGGGGCCTCTTCGAAAAAGAACTGCACCGGCACGTCGAGGATCTTGGAGATCTGAAACAACCTGCTGGCGCCGATGCGATTGACGCCCTTTTCGTATTTCTGCACTTGCTGAAACGTCAGTCCCATGCTGTCGCCAAGGCGTTCTTGGCTCATGCCGAGTAACATCCGCCGCAAGCGCACTCGGCTCCCGACATGCGTGTCAACGGGGTTAGGCTTCTTACCTGCCATTGGCGAAATTGATCCTTCAGTTAGTAAAAAGAAGAGGTTGATCAGCGTCTTGGTGGTGGGTCCCCAGCCCGGTTTGGTTCATAGGGGTGGTATATGAACCCGTCAAGTTTGCACCTATGCGCGCACTGCGGCAAACCAGCCACCCAAATATCCCGAGCATCAAAACCAAGATTTCCACCTTTATCCCGAGCGCAGCATAAGTCGTTATCGGGCCCACTTTGGGCAGATTTGCGTCGATGAGGCCTTTCTCGCCGAGCCCGATCTCGGCAAGAACACGTCCCCACGGATCGATCACCGCCGAAATGCCGGTATTTGCCGCCCGCACCGCAGGCAGGCCTTGTTCTACGGCGCGAACCTGGGCCTGATGGAAGTGCTGGTAGGGGCCGGCGCTCGATCCAAACCAGGCATCGTTGGTCACGTTGAGCATCCAGCCGGCCCGCGGGCCCTGGTCGGCGATCTCGTCGGGAAAAATGATCTCGTAGCAGATAAGGGGCCAGACAGGCGGCAGGCCGGGAATATCGAGCAGGCGCGGTCCCGTCCCTTCGCTAAAGCCGCCGCGCACGCCGGTCATCTGCATGAAGCCGAGGCCCTCGAGAAAGTCCTGGAACGGCAGATACTCGCCGAACGGCACGAGGTGCATCTTGTCGTAACTGTCGAGAATTTGCCCGCCATTGCCCACGGCCAAAAGGCTATTGAACACGGCGCGCCCTTCTAGGCGACCGCCTGGGTCCCTCTGGTCGACCACCCGCGCCACGCCGACGAGCAATGTGGTGTCTTGCGGGAGCGCCTCGCCGATCGCCGCAAGCGCATCGGGCGAGTCGCCCAGCAGGAAGGGCAGCGCCGTTTCCGGCCAGATCACGAGGTCCATCTCGTCGAGCCCTTCGGTCCGGGTGAGGTCGAGATATTCGGCGAAGATTTCTGCGCTGTTCTCCGGCCGCCACTTGTCGGCCTGGTCCACATTGGCTTGGACGATGCGAAGGCGCACATCCGTGGTTCCCTCGGGGGCGGATGCGAGCCGGCGCTCGCCCCACACATAGCCCAGTCCCAGCAGCACAAAGAGAATCCCCGCGAGTAAAGCCGCTCCTCTGCTTCGTCCGTTGGCGTTCCAAATCGCCGCGGGGGCCGCAAACAGGAGGACGGCTACCAAACTCAGGGCATAAACGCCGAAAAGCGCGGCGAGTTGCATCAGCGGACCGTTTGTCAGGAGCCCGTAGCCGATCAGGTTCCAGGGAAAGCCGGTCAGCACATGGCCGCGAGCGTACTCGGCCAGGCCGAAAGCGATGGCCAAGGCGAAGACGCGGGCCGGGCCGGGGCGCCAAAGACCCATGGCGAGGACGCACGCCGCCGCAAAGAACAGCGCCATGCCGGCGGGAAGGGCCGTCATGACGAAGGGGATCAGCCAGCCGTGGCGCCAGGGCTCGATCAGGAATGCCTCGGCGACCCAGTAGAGCCCGGAGACAAAGAAGCCGAATCCGAACAAGAAGCCGGTGAGGCCCGCGCATTTCAGGCGGTCGCCAAGCGCCGTGCGCGACCCATGACAGCCGTCGAGCAGCCAGACGAGCCCGCCGAAGCTAACGAAAAGGATCGGCCAGACATGCACCGGCGCGAAGGCCAGCACCGACACCGCGCCAAGGAGCACCGCGACACATGCGCGCTTTACCCCGGTAAGCCCACCCGTCCAGGCTGCCACCCGGGAAACCGGCGATGATGCGCGGCTCAAGACGCGCGCTGACCCGCCTGGCCTTCGGCGGAGGCGGTGTCGAGCTCTTTCGGCAGATGGATTCGTAGCTTCTTGATGCGGCGCGGATCGGCATCCAGCACCTCGAACTCGATTCCGCTTGGGTGATGCACGAGTTCGCCGCGCGCCGGAATGCGCCCCGTAAGGGTGAACACGACGCCGCCCAGCGTATCGATATCCTCTTCCTGCTCGTCGGTGACGAGCTGGACGCCGAGATGCTCCTCCAGATCCTCGACTGGAATGCGGGCGTCGGCGATCAGTCCGAGCCGCGGATCGGTATGGATCATCGGCTCGTCTTCCACGTCGTGCTCGTCGGCGATGTCGCCAACGACCTCCTCGACCAGATCCTCGATGGAGACCAGCCCGTCCGTGCCGCCATACTCGTCGACCACAAGCGCGAGATGGAGCTGCGAGGTCTGCATCTTCAGCAGCAAATCGAGCACGGACATCGACGGGGGCACGTAGATCAGCTCGCGGGCGATTTGGATCGAGCCCACGCTCCGGGCGAGATCGACCTTGCCGAGATCGAGCCTGTCGTCGTCGCCTCCGTTCGCTTCTTCGGTGATCCACGACATGAGGTCGCGGATGTGAATCATGCCGCGCGGATCGTCCAGCGTCTCGCGATAGACCGGCAGGCGCGAATGCTCGGCCTTTCGGAAAAAACGCGCAGCAGTTCCTCGATGGTCACGCTGTCGTCCACCGCGACAATGTCGGCGCGGGGCACCATGACGTCCTCGACCGTAAGAGCGCCGAAGCGCAGGATGCGCAGCAGCATGCTGCGCTCTTGCGCACTCAGCGTGTCGCTCTTGCTGCGGGCCAGCGCGCTCTCGATGAGTTCGCGCAGGTCCGGCTCCTCGCCGAGACCGAAGGTCTGCAACAGGCGATCGAACCAGGTCGAGTCCTCGTCGGCGTTGCGCGCTTGCTCGGTCTCAAGCTCGCGTTCGGGCGAGGGGTTGCTCATCGAGTCACCTCCGCGAGGCCGGCCTCGTCCCCATGTCCATAGGGGTCGGCGATGCCGAGTGAGGCAAGGGCCTCTCTTTCCAGGTCTTCCATCTTATCGGCTTCGGCGTCGTCAAGATGGTCGAAGCCGAGAAGGTGAAGGACGCCGTGAACCACAAGGTGAGAGACGTGATCGGAAAGCGGGATGCCCGCCTGGTCCGCTTCCGCCTTGGCGGTCTCATAGGCAATGGCGACGTCGCCGAGAGCGCCGTCCTCCACGGGCGTGTCGCCCGCCGGAAAGGACAGGACGTTGGTGGGCTCGTCCTTGCCGCGCCAGGTGCGGTTCAGGTCGCGCATCTCCGCGTCGTCGGTCAGTAGGATGGTCGCTTCGTAGGGCGTGGGCCTTGCGGGCAAAGCCTGGGTGAAGGCCGCATGCGCGGCGAGTTCCAGCGTGGCGTCGCTGACCGCGCTGTCGTCCCACGCACCGCCATGGCGCACGACCTCGGCCGCGAGCGTCACCGCTTGCGGAGGTTCCCCGCTGTTGCCACTAGAGCCGTCGTCGCTCATGCGTTTCCCCCGGTCTTCGGAGCAGGCGCCGCGGCGGCCTGCTCGTTGGGGGCGGCCTCGTAGGCCTCGACGATGCGGCCGACGAGTTCCCGGCGCACCACGTCGGACTTGGAGAAGGCGATGTGGCCGATCTCGTCGATCCCGCGCAGGATCTCGATGGCGTCATTGAGGCCGGAGTCCTTGCCGGGCGGCAGGTCGACTTGCGTGGGATCGCCGGTGACGATCATCTTGCTCCCCTCGCCGATACGCGTGAGGAACATCTTCAGTTGCACCGCCGTGCAGTTCTGGGCTTCGTCGAGAATGATCATGGCATGGGAGAGGGTGCGTCCGCGCATGAAGGCAAGGGGCGCGATCTCGATCACGCCCGTATCGAGCCCGCGTTCGACCCGTTCGGGCGCGAGCACGTCATAGAGGGCATCATAAAGGGGGCGCAAATAGGGATCGACCTTCTCGCGCATGTCGCCGGGCAGGAAGCCCAGCCGTTCGCCCGCCTCCACGGCTGGCCGCGACAGGATCAGCCGGTCGCAACGCCCGGCCTCGAGGCAGGCCGCAGCAAAGGCGACGGCGAGATAGGTTTTGCCGGTGCCGGCCGGGCCAGTAGCGAACACGAGGTCGTTCCGCTGAAGGGATTCCAGATAAGCGCTTTGCGCCGGCGTGCGTGCGGTGATCAGGCGCTTGCGCGTCCGGATCTGCTGGGCCTTGGCGTCCGGCGCATCGTCGTCGCCCGTCTCGATGACGCGGGCATGGCGAATGGCGCCCACCACCTCACCCGCGCCGATCATCTCGCCTTGGGCCAAGCGGCCGTAAAGCTGCTCGAGCACGGCCTTCGCGGCGGCGCAGGCCTCGTCCGGCCCGCGCAAGGCCACGGCGTTGCCGTTGACGGTCGCGGAGATGCCGAGCCGATCCTCGAGGACCGCGAGATTTGCGTCATAGTCGCCAAGGAGATCGCGCACGAGCCGGATATCGTCGAAATAGACGACGAGGGGCTCACCGCCCCCGTTGGTTTGCGCCGCGTCTGGACGCGTTGCCGTTGCTGCTCGCCCGCGCGTCAAAGATGGTTTCCGAACGCTGGCCTTGCTGGTCACACGGCCGCCTGAACTGGCTCGCGCCATTCAAATCCCTAATTCATGACACCGGTAAGACTGTTCGGCCCTGCCGCCCGGATGTCAACCTCGGCGATGTGACCTATCAATGCTTCCGGGCCTTCCACATGAACCGCCTGGAGGTAGGGTGAACGCCCGGTGACCTGTCCTGGTTTCCGCCCTTTGCCCTCGAACAGCACCGGCAGGCGGCGCCCTACCACGCTCCGGTCGAAGGCGTGGCGGCTCTCTTCGAGCAGCGCCTGGAGCGCGGCGAGACGTTCTTTCTTGGCCGCTTCAGGCACCTGGTCTTCGAGCTTCGCCGCGGGCGTGCCCGGCCGGGCGCTATACTTAAAGGAGAAGGCTTGGGCAAAGCCGACCCGGCGCACCAGCGAAAGCGTGTCCTCGAAGTCGGCGTCGGTCTCGCCGGGAAAGCCGACAATGACATCGGTGGACAGGGCGAGATCCGGCCGCACGGCACGGATGCGCTCGATCAGCCCCTCGTACTCTTCGGCCGTGTGCTTGCGGTTCATGGCCCCCAGGATGCGGTCGGACCCGGCCTGAAAGGGCAAATGGAGATAGGGCATCAGTTTCTCGTCGTCACCAAACAGTGCGATCAGATCATCGTCCATGTCACGCGGGTGGCTCGTGGTGAAGCGGAGCCGCGCGATGGACGGAATCTCGCCGAGCCGCCGCAACAGCCGCGCGAGGCCCCAAGTGCCACCGCCGGCAGCGTCACCGTGATAGGCGTTCACGTTCTGCCCGAGCAGGGTCACCTCGCGGACGCCGCGCGCGGCAAGCCGTTCGACCTCGGCGACGATCTCGGAAGGGCTACGTGAATACTCCGCGCCGCGCGTGTACGGCACGACGCAGAACGTACAGAACTTGTCACAGCCTTCCTGCACGGTGACGAAGGCGGATGTCTGCCGCTTGCCGGTGGCGCGCTGGGGCAGCGCGGCGAATTTGTCTTGAGCGGGAAACTCCGTTTCGACCGACCGCTTACCGGTCGAAGCCTTTGCAACAAGATCGGCGAGGCGGTGCAGGCTTTGCGGGCCGACCACGATGTCGACCACCGGCGCGCGCGCGATGATCTCCTCGCCCTCGGCTTGGGCGACACAGCCGGCGACCGCCACCATCGTGTCGCGGCCGTGCGCCTTGCGCGCTTCTTTGGTCAAGCGCACGCGGCCGAGTTCGGAATAGACCTTCTCGGCCGCCTTCTCGCGGATATGGCAGGTGTTGAGGATGACCAGGTCGGCGTCGTCCATGGCCTCGGTCAGCTCGAAACCGGCAGGCGCGAGCGCTTCTGCCATGCGCTCGGAATCGTACGCATTCATCTGGCAGCCGAAGGTTTTGATGTGGAGCTTTTTGGGGCTCATCGCCATTTGCCGTTTGTTGGGCCGGAAGGCCCGGTTCGTCAAGTATTCACCGTCACTGATCCAGCATCGTGGCGATCAACTTGGGCGGCTTGCGGGCCGGCATGATCTGCTCGAACGTGCATTGTTTCGGCGCCTTGTCCGGCCGGAACCGCACCAGCTTGGTGCCGTGGCGGAACCTGTCGCCTGTGACGTGGTCGTAGCGGACCTCCACCACGATCTTCGGCTTGACCGGCTCCCATTCGCTGGAACGCTCGGTCGACCACCGGCTCGGCCTCCGGGCGCCTTGCCGTCGAACCCGGAGCGCGATCAAGGCCTCCAGGTTTTTGGTCAGCGCCGGGCGTTCTTTGTCGGTGATGGCCGAGGTGAAGCCGACATGGTCGAGTTGGCCCGCCTCGTTGTAGAGGCCGAGCAGGAGCGAGCCCACCTCTTTGCTGCCGCTAGCGTAGCGGAAGCCGCCCACCACGCAGTCCGCGCTGCGCAAATGTTTCACCTTCAGCATGGCGCGCTCGCCGGGCAGGTAGGGGCCGTCGAGGCGCTTGGCTACGACGCCGTCGAGGGAGGTGCTTGTTCGGCTCAGCCAACGGTCTGCCTCCTTGTGCGAGAGCGTGGCGGGAGAGAGCTTCACGCTGCGGCATGCGCTGACCGACGTGTAGAAAGCCTCGAGCGCGGCCCGACGCTTGGTGAGCGGTTCCTCCACGAGGCTCTTGTTCTTCGCGTCGACCAGCATGTCGAACAGGATGAGAATGGAAGGCGTCTCCGCCGCAAGCTTGGCGACCCGGCTCTCCGCGGGATGAATGCGTTGTTGCAGGGCATCGAATGAGAGCCCGTTGGTGGCTGGAATGGCGAGTTCGCCGTCCAAAACGAAGCATTTCGGCTTGAGCGCCTTCAGGACCTCCACGAGCTCCGGAAAATAGCGCGTCAGCGGCTTTCCCGACTTCGCCCTCAAATCCACGTGGTCGCCGGCGCGGAAAGCGAGGCAGCGAAAGCGTCCCATTTGGGCTCGAACTGCCATTCGCCGTCGTCGGGCAGTTCGCTGACAAGCTTTGCCTCCATGGGTTCCAGGCTGAGGGGGACCGCGAGGTCAGCGAGGGTCAGGGGCGCTGCCATATCTTGCTCCGAGTTGGACACGGGGGAACGCGCGTGCCTCTGAGGCGTTTTTGCGACATCAGGATCAATCGTGGAGAGTAATCATGCCAGCGAAATCGGGAGCCCAACAGAAAGCCGCCGGCGCGGCCCTGTCTGCCAAACGCGGCGAGACGAAAGTGAGCGAATTGAAAGGTGCCTCGAAGAGCATGTACGAGTCGATGTCGGAGAAGGAGCTCGACGAGATGGCCTCGACGAAGCGCAAGGGCAAGCCGGAGCACAAGTCCAAGTCCGACTAGAAGAGGCTATTGCAGCCTTACCGTGACGCTGTCTGCGGCGCCATTCGCGTCCGTCACCGTCAGCCGCACGAAACCCGGCCCGTCCGGCGCAAAGAACAGAGTGCCGGCGCCACGCGCCGTCTCGAACGGCAGACCGTTGACCAGCACGTTGAGCGGCGGCGTGCCGCCCGCGACCTTGATGGCGATGGGATCGAGCCCGGTGCCGTCGGAAGCCAGCATCAGGCTCGCATTGTTTGGGGGAAACACGATGCGGACTTTCGGCCTCATAGCCTCGCCTTGCTCGCCGCGTCCGGCGAAGCGCCGGAGCGGCGGCGGCAATTCCACCGTGCGCGCCGTGACGATGCCCTTCGGCGCCGGCGGCAGCGCCTCCGGCTTTTGCGTCAGTCGCGCGAAGGCATCGAACAGGATCGGCGCTGCGGCCGTGCGGCCCACGAGGCCGGTCACCGGCGCGCCGTCGGGCCGTCCGGTCCAAACACCGACCGTATATTCGCCATCGAACCCGAGCGCCCAGGCGTCGCGATAGCCGTAGCTGGTGCCGGTCTTGAAGGCGATGCGCCCGCCGAGCGCGTTCGGCGGCGGCGGCGCGCCGCGCAACACGTTGCCCACATACCAGGCGGCCACCGGCGCCATCAGGCGCTTGTTCGGGAGATGCGCCGCGCCCGTCCGTTCGTGCAGAGGAGCCACCGTCCCCTGCCGGGCAAGTCCCGAGTAGAGCGCGGTAAGGTCGATCAGCTTCACGCCGATGCCGCCAAGCCCCAGCGCCAAGCCGGCGGTCTCATGGTCCGGCAGCTTCAGGGAAGCGCCCGCTTCCCCGAGACGGGCCAAGAGCCGGTTCGGTCCCACCGCATCGAGCACGGCAACCGCCGGCACGTTGAGCGACAATTGCAGGGCCCGGCGCACCGTGACCGTCCCTTGGAAGCTCTGGTCGAAATTCTCCGGCGCGTAGTCGCCATAGCGGATTGGGCGGTCCTCGATCAGCGTTTCGGGGTGGACCAGCCCGTCCTCGAAACCGAGCCCATAGATAAACGGTTTCAAGGCCGAGCCCGGCGAGCGCAAGGCGCGCGTCAAATCCACCTGGCCCGCGCGGGTCGTATCGAAATAGTCCGGCGAAGCGACCCGGGCCAGGATCTCGCCGGTGTCGTTCTCGACCACGACAATCGCCGCCGACATAGTTTCGCCGAGCGCCGCCGCCCGTTCGCGGGCAAGCTGCTCCAGCCGGCGCTGCAAGCGCCCGTCTATGGTGAGGTGGATGATCTTCGCGCCGGCCGAGGCCGACCGCGCCTCGTCCGCGGCGTGCGGTGCGGAGAGCGGCATGGGCTTGCGCGCATCCGGCACTGGCTCGGTCTTGGCGCTGGCGCGCTCTTCCGCGCTGAAAAGGCCGTCGCCCGCGATGCGATCCAGCACGCGGTTCCGCGCGGCTTGCGCCCGTTCGGGATGCCGGTCGGGACGGCGATACTCCGGCGATTGCGGCAGCGCCACGAGCAGCGCCGTCTCCCCGAGCGTCAGCCGTCGCGGCTCCTTGCCGTAATAGGCGAGCGAGGCGGCGCGGATGCCTTCGAGATTGCCGCCATAGGGCGCGAGCGTGAGGTAGAGCGACAGGATCTGGTTCTTGTCGAGCGCCCATTCGAGCTGAAACGCGCGGACCATTTGCCGGTACTTGGCATAGAGCGAGCGCTCCCGCCGCGGCTCCAGCAGGCGCGCCACCTGCATCGAGATGGTGGAGCCGCCGGAGACGATGTGGCCCTGCGTTACGAACTGATAGGCCGCGCGCATCATGGCCAGCGGATCGACGCCGTGATGGGAGAAGAACCGCTTGTCCTCATAGGCAAGCAACGCCTCGATGAAGCGCGGGTCGACGTCCGCTTGCGTGGCCGGAAGCCGCCAGCGGCCCTCGTCCGTCAAATAAGCGCGCAACAGCTTGCCGTCGCGGTCGAGCACCGTGGTGGAATATTCGAGGTCTCTCCCCAAGGCCGGCGGCCCGAAGGTGTCGACAAGCCCGGCAAGCGCGCCCGCAGCAATTGCCGCGAGCCACAACGCCCCGATCGCGGCAAAGGTGGTGCGTCGCGTGAGCCGGCTCATTTGCGCGCGGTCACCTTGACGGTGCCGGTGCCCGTGCGGCCGAACCGGTCGGGACTGTACATGTCCTCGACCACCGCCTGCGGCAGCACGTAATCTCCGGGCGAGACCGCGCGCACCACATAAGCCACGCGGTAGACCACGGGACTGTCGGCCTTGCGTTCGAACGCGGCAACGAACCGGTCGTCGCGGAAGGCGGTGTGCTCAGGGGTGGCAGCCTGGCCGATCCAAGAGAGTCCGCCGGTATCGGCCGAGGACACGAGCTTCGGATTGTCGATCTCAAAGCCGGCCGGCACATAGTCGGTAAGCGCCACGCGGGCGAATTGCGGCTTCGCCTCCGTGACGGTGAGCAGCACCACGTAGCGCTCATTTTGCGTGGCCGTGGCCATGTCCACCTCTTCGCCGTCGAGCGTGTGGAAGGTCCGCTCGAGCGCAAAGCCGTGATCGGCGGCGGGTTCAGGCGTGGTCGGTGCGCCGCTGACCGAGACCACCGCGTCGACGGGCGTGTCGCCGGTATTGGTCACGGTTACCGGATTGATGCCGAGATCCTCTTCGCTGAAGGATCGGTAGAGCGGGCCAAGCTGACCGCCTTCGGCGCCGCTTCCTTCCTCGATCGTCAGGCTGACACCTTGCTGACCGAGGGCGCGGGCGGCGAGCACCAGCCAGGCGTCTTCCTGCGTCGAGGTGTAGGTCACGGCGTCGCGCGCCACGCCGATCTGCCGCGTGGCGCTGACCAGGATCGGCTTGCCGGCATCTCCTTCGGCCGCGAGCGTGACCACCGCGGCCGCATCGCGCAGGCGCGAACCGAAATCGACACGGCCCCTTCGTTCGGCTTTTCCTCCGCAGCGCGCCGGCGCTACGCGGAACGCCTTCTCGGCGCGGGTCTTGTCGCCGAGCATGGCCAGCGCCGCGCCGATCTCCGCTTGCGCCGTCGGCGTGCCGAGTTTGTCGAGCTTCACGTCGGCGATGTAGCGGAGGTCGCCCACGGGCGCCATGCCATTGCGCGCCAGAACGTAGAGCGCATAGGACAGCGCGAGCCCGCCATCGGTGGAGACGTCGGGTGCGGTGCTCACATAGTTGCGCAAGCGGCTCAGCGCGAGCTTGAAGCGGTCGTCCGGGACGGCGTGACCATTGGCGCGCGCGCGCGTCAAAAAGTCGGTGACATATGAATCGAGCCAGGCGTCGCTGCCGCCGGGCGACCACAAGCCGAACGCGCCCTCATAGCCTTGACGCGCCAGCACGGTTTCGATCGCCTTGGTGATGCGTTTGTCGACATTGGCATCCGCGGCGAGCTTCGCGTCGAGCGCCATGTCGTTGACATAGAGCAGCGGCAGCGCGCGGCTCACGATCTGCTCGGTGCAGCCAAGCGGATAGCGGTCGAGTGCGGCGAGCAGGCTCGCCACGTCGAGTGCCGCGGTCGGCGTGACCGATAGTGCCAGTTTCCCGGTGCCCGGCACGAGATTGGCGAACACGTCGTTGGAAAGCGTGATGCTTTGCCCGGGTTCGAGCGCCTTCACGGTGCGCCGCGCCAGGATCTGCGTCGCCGGGTTCACGGTGAGCGCGTAACGCCGCGTCACCTCGAAATCCTCCGGCCCCGTCACCGTGACGTCGACCGTCCCATTGCCGACGCCGAGCGCCGAGACTTTGAAGGTCGCCGCGCCGCGCGTCTTGGCATCGAGCGAGACGGATGTATCGGCATTGGCGACGCTCAGCGGACCGGCGGCCGACACCGCAATCTGGTAGTTTCCGCTCGCGCCTTCCACATTGTCGAGATCGAGGCGCAGCGTGGATGTGTCGCCCGTGAGCAGGAAGCGCGGCAGCGTGGCGCTGACCACCACGGGATCGCGTACGACCACATCGCCCGAGCCGTGCCCGACCTGATTCTTATTCCAGGCGACGGCCATGACGCGGACAGTTCCCGTAAAGGCCGGGATGTCGAATTTCACCTCCGCAGTGCCGTCTTCGCCGACGGTGACGATGCCCGAATAGAGCGCGAGCGGGGGCTGCGTCGGCGGGTTGCCTTGCAACACCCCGCCGGAGTCGCCGCCGGTGCGGATTTGCCCGCGCGCCCCTTGCATGCCGTCGATGAGCTGACCGTAAAGGTCGCGGACCTGCACCGAGAGCTGCCGCTGGCCGAGATAGAACTCGTCAGGGTTCGGCGGCTCGTAACCGGTGAGATTGAGAATGCCCACGTCGACGGCCGCCACCACGATGCGCGCCTGGTCGCCGGCGGCAAGATTGGCGAGCCTTACCGGCACGCGCAATGTCGTCTCGGGTCTGATGAGATCGGGCAGGTCGAGGTCCACGCCGATCGTGTGCGCGACCCGGTCCACGCTGAACCACTGCACGCCGATGGCGCGGCCCGGCATGCGCTTCTCCGCCGCGTCGAGCGGCCGGCGCAAGGTTGCCAGCACCGTAGCGCCGGTGCCCCAATCATCGCCCACCGTGAGCGGCAGCTTCACCAGCCCCGCCACTACGTCCGTGGTGGTCTGGGTGATGAGCCGGTCGCCGATCACCGACAGCGTCACGGTGCCGGCGCTGCGCGCGGTCACGGCCACGGTCATGGTGTCGCCCGGCGCGTAGCCATTCTTGTCGAGGGCGATCTCCAGAAGGTCCGGCGTGTCGGCGGATGCGTCGGCGTACCAGCCGGAGTCGAAGCCGTAAGTGGTGAGCGGGCCTTGCGGGTCGTTGGTTTCCACCTCGAGCCGGTAGCGGCCCCAACTCACCGGCACCTCGATCTGGCCCGGCTGCGTCGCGCCCACGTCGATCGTACCGTCCGCCACCCGGCGGGTGACCTTGATGGGCTCGTAGTTCCAGCTGCCGTATTGCCGGTACCATTGATATTTGGACTCGATGCGCAGGAGCTGCCATTTCAGCCCCTTCGCGGCCACCTGCATGCCGTCCGGCGCGGCCATCACCACGTTGAACTTGGCGATGTCCTGGTCGCCGAGAGACGAGCCTTTGAACAGCGGCTTCACGCCGATCATGTCGGACCGGGGCGTAACCGGCAGTTTGAGTTCGTGCTCGACGGCGCGGCCGCCGGGCTCGGCAAGCCGCACCACGACCGTGGCCTCGAGCGGTCTGCCTGAAGCGGGGATCTCGCCGAGCGCGACCGCGAAGGTCGCTTTGCCCTCAGCGTCGGTCTCGGGCAGGTCGGCGAGCGGGAAGCTCTCGGAGGAAAAGCTGTCGTCCGGATTGCGCGTCGCAACCAAACACGTAGCCGGCAAAGCCGGGCGTTCGCTGGTGGCGGCGATCTTCAACTCCCCGTCGATCGGCAGCCCGGAGGCCGGTGCGCCATAAAGGAAACGTCCATCAAGGGCGATCTCGGCGGGGCTCGAAGGCGACAGGGCCTTGGCGCCGGTCGAGATGTCGAACTCGAGCCGCTCCGGCACATAGTCCTCGACCAGGAAGCTCGTCTTGCCGACGGGGGAAGCCTTGGGGTCGGAATAAACCTCGACCCGGTACGTGCCTGTCGGCGCCGAGGAAATCAGCGCCACGTCGAGGGCGCGGCCGCCGAGCCCCTCGTCGGGCACCACGGCGCGGCGATATTCGATGCCGTCGGGACGCTCGACCACCAGCGTCAGGGGAACGCCGGGCACGGCGATACCGGCGGCGTCGCGCAACAAGGCCGTGATGTGCACCGTCTCGCCGGTACGGTAGACACCGCGCTCGGTGAACACGAAGGCGTCGAGGCCCTTGGGCGCCTCGCGTCCGGCGACGCCCCGGTCGGTCAGGTCGAAGCCGGATTGCTTGAGATTGAGAAAGGCGTAGTCGCCGTCGGTCCCCGAAGCGACGAGCATCGCCGGCGACAGACCGCCTTCGCCCCGCGCCCAACCGGGTGCGAACGTGACCGCGCCTTTGTCGTCGGTCGCCGCCGTTGCCAGCACTTCGTTGTTCCGCGCGATCAGACGAACCTCGACACCCGGCAAAGGCGCCGTGCTTGCGAGCGAGTTGACGAAAGCGTGGACGCCGTCGGTGCCGGAATAGGCCGTAAGACCGAAATCGGAGACGACGAACCACTGCGTGGTCCGCTCGCCGTACTCGTCCGCCCGGCACGTCGGCGGGGTTGGCGGCGAGGAGATAGCGCCCGGCGCCATCTCAGGCACCGCCTCGCCAATCGGGAAAGCGGTGGTGACTTCTTTATTGAGCTCCTGCGTGACCGCGAGTTCGCCGCTCCAGACTTCTTGACCTTTTTCGTCAGCGACGGTCTCCAGATCGTACGCGTAGAGATTGCGCTGGAAATCGTAGCTCAGCACGTTGCCGAGCAGGTTGCGGTCGCCGATCCGGTAGATCGTCACGTCGAGTAGCCCGGTGTTGACGGACACGAGCGGAATGCCCCGCTGCCCGGTGCTCGGCAGCACATAGGCCTTGCCAGCGAGCCGCACCGACGGCTTCCGGTCCCGCACATAGATCGTGAATTCCGCGTCCTTCAGCAGGTCCTCGTGCACCATTGAGGGCAATCCCTCGCGCAAGGTGACGTCATAGGTCTCGCCGTGCTTCAGCCCCTCGACACAAAGCTGCTGGTCGTCCGCCGAGAGCGCCGGCTTGTCCTGTCCCGCCACGGAGACGAATGGCGAGAAGTCCGCGCGCTTCAGCAAAGGTTCGGTGAATTGGAAGCAGGCGCGTGGGGACGCCGCGTCGGAATCCACGCTGAAATCGGCGACGCGGAAAGCGTACTTCTCGCGGAGCTGGTCGTAGGTGACCTTGAGGCCCTGATTGTCGTCGAGCGTGAGCGCAAGATGCAGCGCGTTCAGCGCCGGGCGCCAATCGCCGCCTTTGCCGAAGGCGGTTGCGAGCGTAGCCAGGCCCGCGGCTTCTTGCTTCGGCGTCGTCGCCCGGCGATAGGCGACATAGGCGGCGGTACGGGCATTGCGATAGCGGACGCTGCCGTCGTCCGTTTCGTCCGGGGGGATGGCGAGCCAGATATCGGCCAGTCGGCGCCAGGCCGTGGAGTCGTCGGGCGCCACGGTGACGATCTGCCCATAGGTGAAAGCGGCGCCCTCGAGATCCTGCTTTCTCAGTTGGACGGCAGCCTGCTCCTTCAGCTTGATGACCGGAAGCGCGACCGTGCCCGACTCGTTCTTGAGGTCGGCTGCGAGGGTGATCGCGGCCTCGTCGAGCGCGTCGTCTTGGAAAGCTTTGTCGTCGGCGGAAGCGGGGATGGAGACGAAAATCAACAACGCGGCGGCAAGGCCAGCGCGGAACCAGGCGACCATGGATGTCCTCCAAGCGCCCAACCCTCGGCGGCAGGCGGGCGACTTCCGCATGGTAATGGAGCATCATGACGGAAGCCAGAGCCTCGCTAAAAGGCTCAAACTCGAACGGCGGGGGCGGCGCTACGCCGCGCTCACGATCTCCCGGGCGATATTGGCGAACTCCCCGCGCACCCATTGGTGGCATTCGTCACGGTCATAGCTCGAATGCCACATGAGCCTTAAGGGGAGATCCACGGGCGGCACCGGCTGGGCGATGCGCGCCAGGCCGAATTGCTTCTCCAGGACCGCCGCGAGCGAAGAGGGAAGCGTCAACAGCGCGTCGCCGTTCAAGACCACGAGCACGCCCACGAGCACCGAGGAGACCTGGGAGGAGACATTGCAGCTGAGCCCTTCGCCCCTGAGCGCCTGATCCAACAGCGTGAGCGTCGGCAGCGTGTTGACCGCCACATGGTCGGCGGCCGCGAAGGTGGCGGCCTTGGGCCTGCGTTTGATGAAAGGATGATCCGGTCCCGCCAAGGTGGCGAGCGTGTCGTCGAACAGCCTGGCCACGCGCACGTCCGGCGCGGCCACCGGCGCCCCTTCGATGTCGATGACGAAGTGGCTGCGGGCGTTGCGCAGCGAATCGATATTTTCGTCGCGATGGGACGGCGTCCAGCTCACATGCACATTCGGGGCGAGCGATTGGAGGCGTTTGCGTAACGGCTCAACCAAAATGAGCTCGCCCGCTTCGCTCGATGCTGCGGCAAACTCGCGCACGGAAAGCGACGGATCGAAGGGTTTGCTCGGCCTCAGCAGGCTTTCCATACCGGCGAGGATGACGTGAACCGTGGGCGCAAGCTCCAGCGCTTGGCTGTTGGGACCAGGCGTTGTCCGGCCCGCACGAAGAGCTCATCGTTGAAAATTTCGCGGAGTTTAGCCAGTGCGTGGCTGATGGCCGACGCGCTCCGCCCCAGTCTCTCCGCGGCCCGGGTCACGCTCGCATCCACCAAGAGGGCGTCGAGAGTCACGAGCAGATTGGCGTCGACCTCTTTAAGATGCATTTTGCTCAACTATTCGGCTGAAAAGAGTTCAGTACGCTCATGTTAGGCGCTGGGCTAGTGTCTTGGCAAGACATTCGGCCGCCCAGCCCGAATGTCTGGAGCGTCTGAGCCCGAGCCTGGACGCTTCCTCATCTCAACCTTGCGGCGGCCCAAAGGTCCCGGCTGGCGGGCCGCCGCATTCTTCCCGCCTTCGGGCGGTTTTGAGGGGGAAAACCGGGAAAGGGCCTAACGCGAAGTGCCAAGGGCCGAGCTACAAACAAAAGGGATGACGATGTTCCGAGGACCGATGACTGTTCTGCCGGCCGCCGCGATGGCGTTCGGCTTTTTCTGCTTTTCGCCCGCTTTGGCCGCTGACGGCACCAAGGACGTGCTGAAGACCTATGCCGACATCGCGCAAGCTGGGTACGAGGATTCACTCGAGACCGCCAAGACGATGCATCTGGCGATCAACGAGTTTCTGTCCGAGCCGACCGAGCCTAATCTGCGCGCCGCACGCGCCGCTTGGATCGCCGCTCGGATCCCGTACATGCAGACCGAGGCCTATCGCTTCGGCAATGCCATCGTCGATGATTGGGAGGGCAAGGTGAATGCCTGGCCGCTCGATGAGGGTCTGATCGACTACGTCACCGAAGTTTACGGCGCCGAGTCGCCGGAGAACGAGCTCTACGTCGCCAATGTCATCAAGAACGTCTCGCTGACCATGGGCGGCAAGAAGATCGACACCTCCAAGTTCACCAAGGAACTGCTCGCCGACGAGCTGCAGGAGGCCGGCGGCGTGGAGGCGAATGTCGCGACCGGCTATCACGCGGTCGAGTTCCTGCTTTGGGGCCAAGACCTGAACGGCACCGACGCGGCGCCGGCAATCGTCCCGCCAACGGACTTCGACACCAAGAACTGCAGCAATGGCAATTGCGCCCGGCGCGCCGAGTATCTGAGCACCGTTACCGACTTGCTGGTCGACGATCTCGCTTGGATGGCCGAGCAGTGGGCCGCTGGCGGCGATGCCCGCAAGGGTGTCGGGGACGGCGAGGAAGGTCTCACCACCATCATGACCGGCCTCGGCTCACTGTCATATGGCGAGCTGGCTGGCGAGCGCATCAAGCTCGGCCTCATGATCCACGATCCGGAGGAGGAGCACGATTGCTTCTCGGACAACACTCACGCGTCTCACTTTTTTGACGCGCTCGGCATCCGCAATGTCTATCTCGGACGCTATCGCCGCGCCGACGGCTCGTTTGTTGGTGGCGCCAGCGTTTCCGATCTGGTCAAGGCAAAGGACCCGAAGGTTGACGCCGAGGTGCGCGCCAAGCTCGACGCCACCATGGACGCCATGAACGTGCTGTATCTTCGGGCCCTGACCACGGAGTCCTACGACCAGATGATCGGAGAGGGGAACGATGAAGGGAACAAGGTCGTCCAGGACGTGGTCGACGCTCTTCTCGGTCAGACCAAGGCCATCGAGCGCGCCGTGGCGACCCTGGACCTGAAGTCCATCGAGTTCGAAGGCTCCGACAGCCTCGACGCACCGGAAAAGGTTGGAGCAGCCGAATGATGACCAAGCCCCGTTGACGCGGGGATGAATGTCGGCCTACGTTATAATATAACAATCGTAGGCCAAAACTGAGCAGAGAAAGCCTCGGGGGCTGACAACATGACGAAGAACACACTGCTATCGGGCGACCGACCACCACACGCTACGACCACGTGGATGGGACGGCTCGCCACCAAGCTCGCTAAGCCGGCGGCCGTGGCGTCCATTCTGGCCGTATCGATCATGGCCATGCCGGGCGGCGCTGGCAAATTGCGGCGTCAGCCCGACGGGCATTCCGGACGACGCGCTTGTACCCCTCGATGTGGCGGCGCCCGCAAGGGACTTGCCAATGCCGGCATTCAGGTCGGCGGCGCCTATTATGCGGAGCCGTTCTACAATTGGGGCGGCATCGACCAAGGCGGCGAATATATGGGTGTGCTCGAGCTCTATATGGACGCCGATATGAAGAAGCTCGGTCTCTGGGACGGCTTGTGCTTCCATGCCAACGGCTTCCAGATTCACGGAAACTCCATCACGGGCGCCAATATCGGCGGCCTGATGCCCGTCACGAGCTTTGAGGCGCTGCCTGCCACGCGTCTGTTCGAGCTGTGGCTCGAGCAGCACCTGTTCAATGACACGGTGTCGATCAAGGTCGGTCAGCTCGCCGCCGACGAGGAGTTCTTCGCGGCCGATGGCGGCGGGTTCTTCATCAACGGCACCTGGGGTTGGGCGCCGATCGCGGCCGAGAACAACCCGGGCGGCGGTCCGGCCTATCCGCTGGCCACCCCTGGTGTGCGTGTCGCGGTGACACCGACCGAGAACACCAACGTCATGGTCGGCGTCTACAACGGCGATCCGTCTCCCGCTTGCGCGGCCGACGATCCGCAGATCTGTAACCCCCACGGCCTCGAGTTCGAGCTCGACGACGATCCGCTGCTCATGATCGAAGGCGCCTACAATTACGACCTGGCCGGCGGCCGGCTTCCCGGCACCATCAAGATCGGTGGCTGGAACCATTTCGGCGACTTCGTGGACAACCGTGTCGACGTCGGTGGCGATCTGGTCGTCGTCACGGGCAACTCCGGCAAGCCGCTCGACAACGACCACGCGCTCTACATCATCCTGGATCAGCTGTTGTGGCGTGTGCCGGGCAGCGAGGACGCGCAAGGTGTCGGCATGTTCCTCCGCTTCGCCGCGCCCCCGACGACCGGAACCTGGTCGACGTCTACTTTGACGGTGGCCTGACCTTCACCGGCATGATCCCGGGCCGTCCCAACGATGCGCTTGCGATCGGATATGCCTATACCGGCATCTCCAACGACGTGACGGCCAATGACATCACGCTCGGTGAGCCGGGGCCGCGCCGCGAGGAGCAACTCATCGAAATCGCCTATACGATGGAGATCATGAACGGTTGGACTCTCCAGCCCGACTTCCAGTACATCATGAACCCGTCCGGAGATCCCGGCCAGGACGATGCCACTGTCATCGGGGCACGCAACACGTTCACGTTCTAATGCGAAACGAGTGCATAGATCTGACTTAGTAAACTGCGTACGTCAGTCCCCACGAGCGCCGTCGAGCCAGGCAAGAGTCTGGCTTGGCGGTGCGCTCGTATTGGGCGCGTGCCTGCCGTTGCTTGCCGGCGCGGCCACAACCTTTGCGACCGGCAAGGACGAGGGGATTGAGGCGCTGCTGGCGCCGACTTCCGATTTCACCAGGCTTGAGCAAAACGAGGATATGCCCGGCGGGGGCGCCACCTCGCGCGGCTCCACCGACACCTCGAATGCCTTTTCGCTGTCCTCCGGCAATATGAGCTTCCGCAAGGAGCTCGACTCAAGATCGGCAACAGCATCTTTCGCCGGCTCTGGGTCTCGGCGCCCGCCTCCACGGATTCCGCCGATGGGCTCGGGCCGCTATTCAACTCGCGCGGCTGCCAGAACTGCCACCTGAAGGACGGACGCGGCCACCCGCCGCTGTCGGAGGACGTGCCCGACAATACGGGCTCCATGCTGGTCCGGCTCTCGGTGCCCGCCATGACCGAGGAGGAGCACGACCGGCTCGCCGCCCATAGCGTCAACACGTTGCCGGATCCGACCTATGGCGGCCAGTTGCAGGATTTCGCCATTCAGGGCTTCAAGGCCGAGGGCAAGCTCGACATCGACTATGAGGAGAAGCCGGTCACGCTGGCCGGTGGAGAGACCGTCAGCCTGCGCCATCCCACATACGAGATTGCCGACCTCGGATACGGGCCCATGCGCCCCGACGTCATGATCAGCCCAAGGGTTGCCCCGCAAATGATCGGCCTCGGACTGCTCGAAGCCGTGCCGGAGGACCAAATCCTGGCATATGCCGACCCGGACGACGAAGACGGCGACGGCATTTCGGGCAAGCCAAACCGCGTCTGGTCGCGCGAGCACGAGAAGGTGATGCTCGGCCGCTTCGGCTGGAAGGCGGGCGTGCCGACCATCGCCCAGCAATCCGCAGAGGCGTTCGCCGGCGATATCGGCATCTCAACCACGATGGTGCCGTTCAACGCGGGCGACTGCACCAAGAAGCAAGCGGAATGCCTCAATGCGCCGTCGGGCGCTTCGCCAAAATATCAGGACGTCGAGGTGGGCGATGAATTGTTCGATCTTGTCACGTTCTATTCCCAGAACCTCGCGGTGCCCAAGCGGCGGAACCCGGACGACCCGGAAATTCTGAAAGGCAAGGCCCTGTTCTACGAAGCGGGCTGTGTGAAGTGCCACCGGCCCAAGTTGGTTACGGGCAAAGTGCCGGATCAGCCGCATCTGTCGAACGAGCTGATCTATCCCTACACCGACATGCTGCTGCATGACATGGGCGAAGGATTGGCCGACAACCGTCCGGAGGGTGCGGCGAGCGGTACCGAATGGCGCACGGCGCCGCTGTGGGGCATCGGCTTGACCGAGACCGTGAGCGGGCACACCCTGTTCCTGCATGACGGGCGCGCCCGCAATCTCACCGAGGCGATCCTCTGGCATGGCGGCGAGGCGCAAGGCGCGCGCGATGCCTTTGCCGAACTGTCGAAGGAAGACCGCGCCCGCCTGCTTGCCTTCGTGAACTCGCTGTAAGGGGCCTTATGAGGTCAATTGTCCTTGGTTTCGTTTTTCTCTGCATCGGCGCGCAAACGGCGCATGCCGAGACCGACCACACGGCCATCGCACAGGACGCGCTGACCAAAGTCATCCGTCCCGGCTACAACGATTTCGAAACGAAAGCCGGAGCCCTCAAGGAAAAGACCGAGACTCTGTGCGCGAAGCCGTCGGAGGCTGCGCTCGAGGCGGCGAAAGTGGCGTTCGCCGCCGCCGTCGAAAGCTGGAGCAAGGTCGAGATCTTCAGGTTCGGCCCGGTCAACCAGGCACACCGCTATGAGCGGCTGTTCTTCTGGCCGGACCCGAAAGGCATCGGCCTGCGTCAGGTTCAGAGGACGCTTCTGAAGAAGGACGAGACGGTGACCTTGCCGGACAGGCTTGTAGAGAAGAGTGTCGCGCTTCAGGGCTTGCCCGCACTCGAATATCTCCTCTACGGCAAGGGCGCCGAGGACCTGACGAGCGGCGATCCGGAGACCGGCTTTCGCTGCAATTTCGCCTTGAGCGTCGCGACGGGCATCGAACGGATCGCCGTCGCCGTCGCCGAGGATTGGCGCGAGGGCTCGGCTTACAGCAAGACGTTTCTTACGCCGGGTCCGAACGATCCGCTCTACCGCGCGCCGAAGGACGTGACGCTCGAACTGTTCAAGGCGTTCAGCGGGGGCATCGAGCTCGTGCGCGACCAGAAGCTCGGCAAGCC
>NZ_LPWD01000036.1 GCF_001723295.1 Methyloceanibacter marginalis | reverse complement strand
AGGCGCTGCTCGCCGCGGGCGGCTTTCTTGTCATCGCGGCGCTGGCGGTGCGCAAGGTCCCCGGCGCGATTATCATCGGCGTGCTCGCCGTGACGGTGATCGCCGTCCTGTCGGGCCTCGAGCCGTGGCACGGGATGGCGTCCATGCCACCGTCGCTGGCGCCGACCTTCCTCGCCATGGACCTTTCGGAAATCTTTCAGTTTGCCACCATGGCCATGGTGCTGGCCTTGCTGCTCGTCATGATCTTGGATGCCGCCGGCACGCTGATTGGCGTCGCCCGCCAGGCGGGCTTTCTCAATGAGGACGGGCGGCTGCCGCGTCTGCGCCAAGCGTTGCTTGCGGACTCCGGCGCCGCGTCGCTTGGCGCCGTGCTCGGGACCTCGACCACCACCGCCTATATCGAGAGCGCCGCCGGCGTGGAGGAGGGCGGCCGCACGGGGCTCACGGCGGTGGTTGTGGCCGGGCTGTTCCTGCTCGCGCTGTTCCTCTCGCCGCTCGCCGACACCGTTCCGGTCTACGCCACCGCGCCGGCGATCCTGTTCGTCGCCTGTCTCATGGCCGCGAGTTTCGGCGCCATTCACTGGGAGGACGCGACCGAGTACATCCCTGCGCTCATCATCGCCTTGATGATGCCGCTCGCCTACTCGATTGCCACCGGCATTGGGCTCGGTTTTATCGCCTATGTGATTCTGAAAGCGCTCACCGGGCGCTTTCGCGACATCAATGCCGCGGTGGCGGTCATTGCGTTCGCCTTCCTGCTAAAGCTTGTCTTTGCTTGAGGTGGCGCCGTCTGCCTGGATGACGCTCAAGGACCCGTCGGTTTCCAAGACAACGCAAGCGGCTTGAGACACCTCGGACGTCCCATTCTCACGCAGGGCCGCTTCGACCTCTTCTTTCGTCACGCGCTGCGTTCGCATCGCTTCCGTGAGGTAGTTGCCGTCGCGCACGAGCAGCGTGGGCTCGCTCTTGATCAGGTTCTGCACCGGCTCAAAGCGCACGGAGAGCCAGGTGATGACGAACTGAAGACAGACCAGAAGGGCGAGCGCGAGGACGCCTTCCGCCAATGGTATGGAATTGTTCAGAATCACGGTCGCGAAGGTCGAACCCAGCGCCACGGTCACCACCAGGTCGAACGCATTCATCTTGCTCAAGGATCGCTTTCCCGAGATGCGAAGCAGGGCGATCAGGGCCGCGTAGGACAGCGTCCCCACGATCAGCACGCGTAGCAGGCCGAACCAGCTATCGAAGAACATTGGGCCCTCCACGAAAAAGTGGGCGGCACGAGGCCGCCCACATAACAGTCTTACTCAGGACCGCTCGATTACTCGACTGCGGTGTCGGCGTCATTTTCGGCATCGGCACGCTTATCGCGCTTCTCGTCGAGCCACACAAAACTCGGCGCGGCCTCGAGTTGCTCCTTCGTCGCGTCAATCACGACCACCTCGTTGTCATGCGTGACAGTGTCGTCGGTCGCATCCGCTGTATCGTCACCGTCGGCGTTGTTGTCCACGGCGTCTTCGTCACGGAACTTCAGGGCCTCGAACGGCACCCCGACATCCTTCTCGCCAAGACCGAGAAAGCCGCCGACGCCAACCGTAATGGCAACGACCTTGCCCTTCTCGTTGAGGATCACGTTGTTCACCTCGCCGAGAGTCTCGCCGTTGTTGTTCTCTACGCTCTTGCCGATCAGCGTCTGGGCCGTCCAATCGGAGGCGGACTGCTGGGTCACGTACTCGAAGGACGGGGGGCGGTGCCTTCCGGTCCGCGGCGTGTCCGCGTTCTTGTTCTCCGCCTTTTCGTTCATGGCCATGTTGCCGGCGCCGTCGACATCCGTCTCGTCGGTCACCTTGTCCATGGTCTTTTTGTCGGCCGATTTATCCATGGCCTTATCGTCATTGGCGGCAGTCTTGGCTGTCTTGCTCAGCTCGGTGTTGAGGTCGCGGGCCTCCTCGAGGTGCTCCTTGAGCGTCGGAACCGTGTCGACCGCCCACTCCTTCAAGGCATCATTGTCGCCTGACTTCGAGTAATCCTCGAACAGGTTCACGGCCTGCTCATGGGCCAGCACCTGCATCGGGATGTACGTCTGGTCGAACTTGGCGCCCGAAAGGTTCTTCAATTTGTCCAGATTGGCCTGATGCTTCTCATCAAGTTCGGTCGGCGGCTGAACGTCGATGTTTTCATCTTTGATGAGCTCCATCAAATCATCGGTGGTCTCGGTGTGGTCGTCGACCATTTGCTCACCGAAGTCCCGGACGTCCTCGCTTTTGGCCTTGTCGGCCGCGAGCTTGCCGGATTGAACCTCGAACATGTCGCTTATGGTTGCCTTGTTGACGAACTCTTCGGACGTCACGGCCAAGGCGGAAACGGATGTGGTGGCGAGCAAGGGCAAGGTAAGCGCCAGCGTCGCCGCAAAAGCGGTCGTTTTCATATATTCCTCCTGTATATGAGGGCCGCGCGGGGGAACGCGACCGTGTGTTCGATACGGGAACAACGGCATTGTGGCGCTCAAGTTCCCTAGCCTATTCTCTGAGATGGGAAATCGGGGCGTTCGGCTCCGGCATGGCGGTCCTCACATGCGGGAGGCCCTTGTAAGTGCCGGTTCTCCCGGCTAAGGAAGGGCGCCCAACCCAACACCTGAGGGTCTGACCGAGCCGATGAGCACTGAAGTGACCAAAAAGGGCGGGAATCCGCTCGTTATCTTCATTATTTCGCTCTGCGCGGCCATCGTCATGGCCGGCGGCTTCGCCATCGTGGTCGAGGCGTTCGTTATTGCCGCCGCCAACCTCTTCGAGCTCGGCTCCACCTTCATCTGGGTAGGCAGCGGCGCCAATGCTCTTCTTGCGGTGTGGTTTGCCATCTGGACTTTCGTCCGCTCCTGGCACGTGGAACGGCGCCTGCGCGCCGGTCTCGAGGTCGACGAGCCAAAGATGTCGATTCTCGCAAATATGAGAGGGTAGGCGGCTTTCGGCGGCCCGGAGGCCGCGCGAAACGGCGCGAATATCCACATGCGACGCGGACCAAAAGTCCGTATGGTCTAGCCAAAGCAACACGTCTTAGGGGGTTTCGGCAATGTCGGTTTGGGGAAAGCTCGCTGGAGCGCTGCGGGGCTCGCGATCGGTGGCCCGATCGGGGCGCTTCTCGGAGGCGTGGCGGGGCACTACGTCATCGACCGCGATCAGGAGCAGGACGGGCCGGCCGAGAACCAGGTGGCCTTCACCGTGGGCGTGATTGCGCTCGGCGCCAAGATGGCGAAGGCCGACGGCGTGGTCACCATGGACGAGGTCAACGCGTTCAAGGAAGTCTTCAAAGTGCCCGAAGGCGAGATGAAGAACGTGGCGCGAGTCTTCAATCTGGCCAAGCAGGACGTGTCCGGCTACGAGGCCTATGCCGAGCAGCTCGCGACCATGTTCAAAGGCAACCGCAAGCTGCTGGAAGACGTGCTCGATGGTCTGTTCCACATTGCCAAGGCCGACGAGGCGCTCCATCCCGGCGAGGAAGCGTTCCTGTCCCAGGTCGCGAACCGCTTCGGCTTCACCGAAACCGAGTTCAGCTACATCAAGGCGCGCCACGTGGTCGCCTCCAAGCGCAACCCCTATGAGGTGCTGGAGATCGAACCGAGCGTGACCAACGAGGCGCTGAAGGCCCAGTACCGCAAGCTCATCGCCGACAATCATCCCGACAAGCTGATGGCCCGCGGCGTGCCCAAGGAATTCATCGCCATCGCCACGGAGAAGGTCGCGACCATCAACGAGGCCTACGACGCGATCGCCAAGGAGCGCGGGCTTTAGGTCACGGCCTTGACGAACAACGATGTCATTCCCGCGAAGGCGGGAATCCAGTAATTACCACCTCGGTTCGTTACGATTGCCTTGGTTGCTGGATTGCGCATCGAGCGGGCAATGGCACTAAGCAGATGCCAAGATGACCACCCCGGACAGCACGCTCGCCACTGAGTGGCGCCCATCGCCGAATATCGAGCCGCGTCGCGAAGGCCGAGTGCCCGACATGCTGATCCTGCATTACACGGGCATGGAGTCGTGCGACGCCGCGCTCGATTGGCTGACATGCGAGGAAGCCAAGGTCTCCGCACACTATCTCGTCGACGAAGACGGGCGTATCACCCAGATGGTCGCCGAAGAGATGCGCGCCTGGCATGCGGGGCAAAGCCGCTGGGCTGGCGAGACGGATCTCAATTCATGCTCTATCGGCATCGAGATTCACAACCCGGGCCATGATTTTGACTATCCGGAATTTCCCGACGTGCAGATGAGGGCCGTCGAGGCGCTGTGCCTCGATATCCTCAGCCGCCACGCCATCCCGCCGGCGCGCATCCTCGCCCATTCCGACATTGCGCCGGGGCGGAAGCGTGATCCCGGCGAGCGGTTCGACTGGGAACGGCTAGCTCGCGCGGGGATCGGGCTCTGGGTCGCGCCGGTTCCCATTGGGGACGACGCGGGATTGGGCCAGGGCGATGAGAACGAGGCGGTCGCCGCCCTGCAACGCGGATTGCAGGAACTGGGCTACGGTGTGGAGGTAACCTCGACCTACGGCAAAGGTTTGGAGCAGGTCGTGGAGGCCTTTCAGCGCCACTTCCGCCCTGCGCGCGTGGATGGCCGCGCAGACCGCTCCACCTGCGAGACCTTGGCGCGGCTGCTTGCCGCCCGCGCGGAGGCAGCCGGCGTTTAGCGTAGCTCCTTCTTTACGCGCTGAGCCCGCGAGCGCCCGAAGCGAGCCCCAGCATGAGGATGCTGACCGGCGGCGGCTGTGAAAATCCGGTTCATGATCTGCCCTTCCATGACCTGACATGCGTCCACGCATGCCCAGTGGCACGCGCCCACACTGTAGGCGCGCTACCCCAAGCCCGCGCGGCAGTCCGCAGCGAGCGTTAAGGAGAGCTTGGCGCGATCGAACGATCTTTAGAGATTGGCGCGCACCTCTTCAGCCAAAAAGTGAGGCCCGCCCCTAGGGGGCGGGCCTCACAGCGATAGGTTGAGAACGGTGCGGTCTACTGGTTGTCGTTGTAGAAGGCTTCGGCCTTGGCGACATTGCCTTCCGGGTCTTCCATGAAGGCTTCCTTGGCGGATTGCTTGCTGAAGCAGTAGCGCTTGTCGCCAATCATCTCCTGGACCGAGCAGTCGGTAAATTTCTTAGTGCCCTCGGTGAGCCCATAGGCGCAGTTGTTCCCGAACTCGCCCAAATCCCCGGCGGCTAGCGCAACGGAACCGGAAGCAATCATCATGGCGCCAGCAAGGGTGGTGGCAAGGATAACCTTCTTCATAGACATCTCCTCTCAGACTTTGACCCCGTTCGGTCGTTTTGTGCGAACGTCAAACGTCAGAAAAAATCCCGGACGTCAATGGACAATTGCGCTGCCACGACACGGGGCGTCGAGCTGGACACACGAAAAAGGCCCGCCGATACCGGCGGGCCTTCTCATATCTCGCGGGTGCAAGAGTTACTGATTGTCGTTGTAGAAAGACTCGGCCTTGGCGAGGTTGCCTTCCGGGTCCTTCATGAACAGCGTCTTGGCCTCCTCGTTGCCGAAGCAATAGGTCTTGCCGTCGATCTCCGCGTTGACGGAGCAGTCGGTCTCTACCTTCTTGTCGAGCGCGAGGCCCATAGTGCACATATTGTCGTATTCACCGGTGGCGGCGAAGGCGGCGGTGGTGAACAGAAACGCGCCTGCAATCGCCGGAATGAGATAGGTCGCTTTCATCGTAGTTTCCTCCTGGTCTGGATCGAGGGGACACTCTGGCGCGAAGGGCGGCGAAGCCGGTCCGCGCATGGCGCCCACTCTACGGCGAAATAACGCTTGAGAAGTGTGACCGGGGTCACGGAAGGCCGGTCACGTTTTCGCGATCAGGGAAAAGCTCCGATCCCTTGTCCAGGAAGCGGACACCGACGGTGCGAGCCTAGAGCGTCTCTTCGAAGTCCATGCCCTCGAAGGTATAGCGGTCGACCTGGGTCCAAACCCCGTCTTCCTGCACCGGGACCTTGTGCACCTTGACCTTGTTGACCTTGAGCTTGCCGGTCTTCTCATCCACCCAGAAGTCGAGGTCGTAATACTCGTCCTTGCTGCCCGGCTTGCGGAAGTCGGTACAGGCGAAGTAATCGCCTTTTTCTTTGAGGTGACGCACGGGGCGGTGAATTTCGACGAACTGGAGCTTGAGATCCTCACCCGTCTTCTCGTCCTTGACGGTGATATTGCCGTCTTCGTCCTTGTTCTCGAGGATGTAGTCGTGGATCGCGCTCATCACCTGCCAAGCTCTGGCACCTTCGATACTGCCAGGGTGCTCCTGTACCGGCAGCCACCACCAGGCCACGGGTAGCCGCGTGATCATGAAATAGCCGTCGCCGTCGCGCTTCGGCCCCTTCTGCACGCGAATATCCATGAGGATGAGTTCGTCGCCTTCCGGTTTGAACCAGAAATCGAGCGCGTATTGCTTCTTCGGCTCGTCCTTCTCGTGAAAGATGACGTTGGCGAACCAGCCATAGCCTTCCATGCCGCGCACGATCTTGATCTCCTCGTAGACGAGGTTGAGATCGGTATCGAGCTTCGGGTCGTGGAACACGAATGTGCCGTCCTTGGAGCGCTCGGCGAGAACCTCCTCGACGCGGGCGTTCACGTCGGTGTCCTTGAAGACCTTGGCGCCGGATGCGGCGGCCGCGTGCTGCTTCTCAAGGAAGGCCTTCGCTTTGGCAATGTTGCCTTCCGGGTCCTTGAGGAAGGAGGCCTTCGAGTTCTCACTGGAGAAGCAGTAGACCTTACCGTTCTCGTCGCTCCAATTCACCGAACAATCGGTGCTGACCATCTGGCCGTCGGCGAGGCCCATGGCGCAGCTGTCGTCGAACTCGCCATGGGAGGGGGCCATAGACATGTCGTCTGCGGCACGGATTGCGGTCGCGCTGCCAAAGCTCAGCGCCGCGGCGAGCATTGCCGGGAGCGCCAGAGAGACGGAGAGCCTGAGGACGGGGCTATGAAACATTGTTCTGATTTCCTTGGGCGATTTTTTGCTGGAGTCCGAGCTGTCGTTTATTAGTTCGCTTTGGTGCATCCGGTCTGTGACTTAGGTCACCATCCGGACGTTTCAGGTCCGAGAGGCGGAGCGCAGAGCAGGTCGCGTGTCCTCCGGGTCGCCGGCGCGTAAGTGGCGAGCGCGGCCCGGTCGAGCACCTCGATGGAGCCGCGCGAGGAGCGCACCCAGCCCATCCGCTCCCATTCGGACAGATACCGGCTGATGACCTCGCGCACGCTGCCGAGGTCGAGCGCCAGCTGCTGATGTGTCTTCGAGACGATTCCGTTGGCGTCGGCTTCGGCTAGGATTCGGCGCGCCAGACGCAGGTCGAGGCTGGCGAACGCCACTTCGTCCACCAGCATGATGAGGCTCGACAGCAGGTCGCCGTAATTGCCGAGGACGTAGTGCCGGAACTTCGGCGAGGAGATCATGAGGCGGTGGAAAACATTGGCCGGCAGTGCGGCCAAAAGGACGTCAGCCTGGGCCGTGCTTTCCGCGGGGAAAGGGTTGCCGGCAATCAAGCATGAGGTTGTCAGCACGCAGGTTTCGCCCGGTCCCACCTGATAGAGCATGATCTCGCGGCCCGACTCCGAGGTCTTGAAGATCCGGGTCTGCCCTTCGATGCACATCACGTAGTTCTGGCAGGTCTGCCCTTGGTAGTAGGCGATGTCGCCTTCGCGCAGACGGTTGAACTGGGTGGCCCCGAGCAGCTCGCTCTTGGCTTCCGGTTCGAGCTCCGCGAGCTCGGGAAAGGCGTTGAGCCAGCGCGTGATCAGGATTCGGTTCGCCATCGCTCGACAAAGGTCCCGCTTGAAGCCGGAACGCCTGGAATCGGCGAAGGGCCAAAATCCGGGCAAACGCGGCAGATTGCCGCGAGCATATGGGAACAATGGCAAGGAGAGGGATCAAAAAGCCGTTACGAGCCGGGCTTGCGCCAGAGCGAGTTAAGGATGCCGGAGTCTCAAATGCTTGACGCGATGGACGCCAAACCCCTTATCTTGGGTTGTCAGCAGGCCGGATGGCCGCTCTGCCGCTTAGTATTTGCGTATGCGGCGGGGAGGAAAGTCCGGGCTCCTTGGAAGCACGGTGCCGGATAACCTCCGGCGGGGGCGACCCTAGGGAAAGTGCCACAGAAAGCAAACCGCCTGTCTGAAGCCTTCGGGCGGAAAGCGGGTAAGGGTGAAAGGGTGCGGTAAGAGCGCACCGCGTCTTTGGCAACAAAGGCGGCAAGGCAAACCCCACCGGGAGCAAGACCGAATAGGGGCGGCGCGGGCGAGAAATCGCTTATGTCTGTTTCCGGACAAGCCGCCCGGGTTGGTTGCACGAGGCGTCTCGCAAGAGACGCCCCAGATGAATGGCCATCACCTCGCGCAAGCGGGGAACAGAACCCGGCTTACAGGCTTGGTGACATGTTTAGGGCCGGCGTGAGGGTGATCCCCTCGCGCCGGCCTCCAAGTTTTTGCCGTCGATCCACCACATTTCCTGAAACCGATTAGCCTCCCGGCGCGTTGAATCCCAACATTTCGGCTCACCGAAAGGAGACTGACCATGCTTGGTTGGGCTTTGACGTTTCTTGTTATCGCGCTAATCGCCGGCCTGCTCGGCTTCGGCGGCATCGCCGGCGCATCTGCGAGCATTGCGCAGATCCTATTCTTTATTTTCCTGGTTCTGCTTGTGATCTCGCTCGTCATGCACTTCATGCGACGTGCGTAGCGAGACGGCACTGATTGAAGAGAAACGGCCGGCGCGGAATTCCGCGTCGGCCGTTTCTGCAAACGAGCGCCGGAGGAGGAGGGGCGCTTCGGCGCCTATTGATCACGCGAGATCGAAGCGATCGGCGTTCATCACCTTGGTCCACGCCGCCAAGAAGTCGTGCACGAACTTCTCCTTGGCGTCGTCCTGGGCATAAACCTCGGCCAGCGCCCGTAGCTGCGAGTTCGAGCCGAACACGAGATCGGCACGCGTGGCGGTCCACCTGGTCTCGCCCGTCGCACGGTCGCGCCCTTCGAACACGCCCTCGTCATCCTCTGCCGGGCTCCACGCGGTGCTCATATCCAGCAGATACACGAAGAAGTCGTTGCTGAGGGTCTCGGCGCGGTCGGTGAAGACGCCATGGCGGGACTGACCGTAATTGGCGCCGAGCATCCGCATGCCGCCGAGGAGAACCGTCATTTCCGGCGCGGTCAGCGTCAGGAGCTGCGCTTTGTCGATCAGCAACTCCTCGGTCGTGACGGTATATTTGGTCTTCTCGTAGTTGCGGAAACCGTCAGCCATCGGCTCGAGTACATCGAACGACTCAACGTCCGTTTGCTCCTGCGAAGCGTCCATCCGGCCCGGCGTGAAGGGAACCGTCACGGGATAGCCCGCTTTCTTGGCGGCCTCCTCGACGCCGACGCAACCGCCGAGCACGATCAGGTCGGCGAGTGACACTTTCTTGCCGCCGCTTGCCGCGCTGTTGAACGCCTGCTGGATGCCCTCGTAGACTCCCAGCACCTTGGCGAGTTGTTCCGGCTCGTTGATCTCCCAATCCCTCTGGGGAGCAAGACGAATCCGGGCGCCGTTCGCACCGCCGCGCTTGTCGGAACCGCGGAAGGTCGAGGCCGACGCCCACGCGGTCGTCACGAGCTGCGGAATCCATAGGCCGGAGCCGAGGATCTTCGCCTTGAGGTCGGCGACGTCCGCGTCATCGATCAGCGGATGATCGACCGCAGGGATCGGGTCCTGCCAGATCAAATCCTCGGCCGGAACTTCAGAGCCCAGATAGCGAGACTTCGGTCCCATATCGCGGTGGGTCAGCTTGAACCACGCCCGCGCGAAGGCATCGGCGAACTCATCCGGATTGGCATGGAAGTGGCGGGAGATCTTTTCGTATTCCGGATCCATGCGCATCGCGATGTCGGCGGTCGACATCATGACCGGCAGGCGCTTGGTCGGATCCTCCGGATCGGGCGCCATGTCCTCTTCGCGCAGATCTTTCGCGTGCCATTGCCAGGCGCCTGCGGGACTCTGGCCGAGCTCCCACTCATAGCCGAGCAGGAGGTCGAAATAGCCCATATCCCACTTGGTCGGATTGGAGGTCCAGGCGCCTTCCAGGCCGCTGGTGATGGTGTCGCGTCCCTTGCCGCTCTTCCAATTCGACAGCCAGCCGAAGCCCTGGGTTTCAATCGGCGCCGCTTCAGGCTCGACGCCAATCTGGTCCGTCGGACCTGCGCCGTGGGTCTTGCCGAAGGTGTGACCGCCGGCCGTCAGCGCCACGGTCTCGTAGTCGTTCATCGCCATGCGCGCGAACGTCTCGCGAATATCGTGGGCCGAGGCGAGAGGGTCGGGTTTTCCGTCGGGGCCCTCCGGATTCACGTAAATGAGGCCCATCTGCACGGCGGCGAGCGGGTTCTCCAGTTCACGGTCGCCGGAATAGCGCGCAAGCTCGTGATCGCTCGTGGCGAGCCACTCGTTCTCTCCGCCCCAGTAAATGTCTTCCTCGGGCTCGTAGATGTCCTCGCGGCCGCCGGCGAACCCGAACGTCTTTCCGCCCATCGACTCGATGGCGCAGTTGCCGGCCAGGATGAACAGGTCGGCCCAGGAAATCTTGTCGCCGTATTTCTTCTTGATCGGCCAAAGGAGCCGGCGCGCCTTGTCGAGATTGCCGTTGTCCGGCCAGCTATTGAGTGGCGCGAAACGCTGCGTTCCCGATCCGCCGCCGCCGCGGCCATCAGCCGTGCGGTAGGTGCCGGCGCTGTGCCACGCCATGCGAATGAAGAGTCCGCCATAGTGGCCGTAATCGGCCGGCCACCACATCTGGCTGTCGGTCATCAACGCGTAGAGGTCTTCCTTGATGGCGTTCAGATCGAGCTTCTTGAATTCTTCGGCGTAGTTGAAGCCCTTGCCCATGGGATCGGTCTTGGCCGAATTCTGGCTGAGAATCTTGAGGTTCAGCTGGTTCGGCCACCAATCGCGGTTTGACCGCATGCTCAGGTTCGTAGCGCCGTGCGCCACGGGGCAACCGCCCGCTTTATCGACTTTCGCGTCCATCATTCTCTCCGGTTGGGGAATTCTGGAGAGTACCTTGCGGTCAGCTTAGAATAAGTTCAAATCGTATTTGCCTATGGGCACGATAAGAAAAACTGATCTAAGGGTAAGTCGCTCAGTCGTTAAGGAAGCCTTGGATCAAGTCGAGTGTGGCCTCAGGCTGCTCCTCCTGAGGCATGTGCCCGCAGCCCTCGATGATCTTGAGCTCGGCGTCCGGCAACGTCCGCCTAAGCTTCAGGCCGACGTCGAGCGGCACGATGCGGTCGTGGTCGCACCAGGCGATCAGCGTCGGCGCCGCGATCGAGCGATAACGCTCGGAGAGTTCTTCGAGCCCCTCCGGTATGATCTGCCGCGCGCTGTGGATGATGGCGTGCTTGCCCGCCGCGGTCCGTAAGGGGGCCGCGTACATCTCAACCTCCTCGTCGTCGATCTTGCTGTTGTCGAGATAAGCGATCCTGAGGGCGATGCGTGTTTGAACGCTCGGCGGCACCATGCGCACGCCTACATGCGACAGAAACGGTGTGTCGAGTATACGGAAGAACACCGGGACGTCCTGGGGATAGGCGATCGTATCCAGCAGCACGAGTTTCGAGATGCGGCCCGTCAGGCGCGGGTCCTCGTCGAGCGCCAGCACCAGCACGACGCCGCCGCCGTAGGAATGCCCGACAAGCGTAAGATCGCGCAAATTGTTGTCGATGATGAGCTGCTTCAGGAGCTCGGCTTGATCGAAGACGGAGTAACGCTCGTCGAAGGGTTTGTCGGACTGGCCGAAGCCTTTGAGGTCGACGGCGATAACCCGGTGATTTTCCGCAAGCCCCGGCGCGATATTGCGCCAAGTGTAGGTGCTCGCGCCAAACCCGTGAACCAAAAGGACAGGCGAGCCGCGGCCCTTCTCCTCGTAGAAGAGTTTGACAGGCGCCTCCGGCGGCCCGAGCCGGGCAAAGCCCGGACCTTCATCGTCGCTGTTGGCGGCGTGAGCGCCTAGGGCAAGCGCGCACAAGGTTGCGGCAACCAAGCCGAGCACGCCCCTTAAGCTTGTTGCTGCCATCGCCGCCAAGTCCGTGGCCTTCATTCGGGCTGCCACTGGGCGCCCCAAATACGCAAACCGTGAGGCCACCGAATCGGGAACCTCGGACGTTAACCCTGCGTCCTTTCTACCGTGCTTCGCCACGGCGCGGCAATTGGCCTTGAACGCAAGCTAGAGGCAGCGGCTGGGACCTCCGAAGGGCGCGGAGTTTCCCACAAAAGCGCGCACTGCCCCGCTGCTTTCCATTGACGCCCATCATATCCCATGCTATCCCATAAATGCCCGTTCGGTGAGTGGGGTGGGGGAAGCAGGCAGCGCTTCCTTAGAGGCCACGGGGGGAACCGCGCCGCTTCTTCCACCCATTTTTCCAAAGGCGGGCGTCTGCGCCGAAGCGCTGTTGGTCCAGTTCCAGTCAATTTCGTCGGCTTCGAGGCGCGTGAGGGGGAGATGGACCAGTTTGTCTCGACATTCACCAACAAGGTCGACACCAAGGGCCGCGTCTCCGTCCCCGCTTCGTTTCGCACAGTCCTCGCCAAGGACGGGCTCGACGGCATCTACTGCTATCCGTCTCTTGACGCGCCCGCGCTCGACGCCGGCGGACAACTTCTCATCGATAAGATCAATCATCTGGTCGAAGATCTCGCGCCTTACTCCGATGAGCGCGATCAGCTCGCCACGGCCCTGTTCGGCACCAGCGAGATTCTCTCCATCGATCAGGACGGCCGTACGATTCTGTCCGAGCGCTTGCGCGAGCACGCAGGGATCACCGGCCACATTACTTTTGTCGGCTTGGGCGAAAAATTTCAGCTTTGGGAGCCGAAGCGCTTCGAAACTCATCTCGCGGAGGCACGCAACAAAGTGCGCGACCTTCGCAAGTTACTCGGCGCGGGGCGTCGCGGAAGCGGCGGGCCAGAGGGAGCACGGGAATGATGGCGAGTCGCGGCAGCACGGCTGCCGATGGCGGACTGACTCGCCACATTCCCGTGATGCTCTCCGAGGTCTTGGCGGCGCTCCAGCCTAGGGACGGCGACATCGTCGTCGACGGCACCTTCGGCGCCGGCGGCTACGCGAAGGCCATTCTCCACACAGCCAATTGCAGGGTCATCGCCATCGACCGCGATGCGGAGGCCTTTGCGCTTGCCGGCGCACTGGCTGAGGACTTTCCCGGACGGCTCATTGCCATGCTCGGCCGCTATAGCGAAATGGAAGCGCTTGCGGAGAGCGAAGGCTTCAAGGCGGTCGACGGCGTGGTGCTCGATCTCGGTGTCTCCTCCATGCAGCTCGATCAGGCCGAGCGCGGCTTCTCCTTCGCACAGGACGGCCCCCTCGACATGCGCATGGAGAATGAGGGCCCGACCGCGGCCGATCTGGTCAATAGCCTCGCAGAATCCGAGCTCGCGGATATTATTTATGTGTTCGGCGAGGAGCGCCGGTCGCGCGCGATTGCCAAGGCCATCGTCGCCAGGCGCGCCGAAGCGCCTATCACACGCACGAGCGAACTCGCCGACGTTGTCATAGGAGTCCTCGGCCGCAAGCGGGACGAGCCCAAGCACCCGGCCACCAGGACCTTTCAGGCTTTTCGCCTCTATCTCAACGCCGAGCTGGACGAGCTCGCCCAGGGTCTTTGCGCCGCCGAACGGCTTCTCAAGGCGGGCGGACGGCTCGTGGTCGTCACCTTCCATTCGCTCGAGGACCGCATTGCCAAGCGCTTCTTCGCCGGCCGCAGCGCCGCAGGGCCCAAGGCTCCCGGCACTTGCCCGACGCCGGCGGTGGAAGAATTTGCGCCAAGCTTTCAGCTTATTAACCGTCGTCCTTTAGAACCTAGTAACGATGAGATTCGGGGGAATCCGCGGGCCCGCTCGGCACGGCTGAGAGCCGGAGAGCGTACGGAAGCGCCCGCCCATCCGCTCGATCTCACCGCGCTGGGGGTACCCGGGGTGCGCGGTTAGGGTGTGTAGGCCGTGAGTAGGGGGAACGCGTCAGTTCAAGTCGCGCGTTGGTGTCATGTTGCGTTTCGTCAATATCTGTCTTGTTCTTGGCCTCGTGGCGCTGGCTTATGTCATCTACCAGGTGAAGTACGAGGCCCGTGCGCTCGATGAGCGCATCGTCGTTCTGCACAAGGAGATTGAGGAGGAGCGCGACGCGCTTGCGGTGGCGCGCGCCGAATGGAGCCTGCTTAACCGCCCTGAACGGATCGAGCGGCTCGCCAAGAAATATCTCAAGCTCGCACCGGCGAATCCCCAGCAGCTTGTCATCCTCGATGAGGTAACCGAGCGCGACCTGGCGCGCGGTGGCGCGCCCATTGTGTCCACCAAAGCTGCCGCCCTTAAGGCCCAGTAGACGGGACCCGAACGATCTTGCGCCAGACCGATAAATCCGATCCGGCCGAAGCGCGCGCGCAGCGCGCCTACCATGCCCGCTGCCGGTACTCGCTTCCGCTTAGCCTGCTCTCGCGTTCGCGCTCGCCTTGTTCTGATCGGCGGGCGGCGTGGGTGTCGCTCGGCTCGCTGGCACCGAGGAAGCCGCCGGCGGCGCGCGTACTGA
>NZ_LPWD01000035.1 GCF_001723295.1 Methyloceanibacter marginalis | reverse complement strand
GGGCGGCACGCGCCGGCCGTCGTCGCCCTCGGGCTTCTCGCCGAAGTTCTTCGAGATGAAGAAGCAGGTGCTGCCCGTCTTGACGTTGTGCATGATCGCTTCGATCGAGTCGAAGCGCGGATCGTCGGCAGGCCGGATATACATGCGGCGGCAATAGAGAACCATCTGAATGTCGTCGTCGCGCGCGGCTCTAATCCGTGTGTACGGCGTGCACTGGCCGTCGGTCTCCTCCGGATAAGGGAGGTAAGCCGGTCGGTCGCAGCGCATGTGGCGCGTGTACCTCTCGGGCGTCTTACCATCCACGGTGATCGGCACGATCTCGCCGTCGAGACAATTGAAGGGCGGCATCTCGGCGATCAGCTCGGCGCATTCGCGCCCATAGGCATGGACGTCGTAGCTGTCGTCATAGGCCTCGATACTACCGGCATCAGGGCTGTCAGCGAGGAGGAACGGAACCGACGCCACCCCGGCCAGAACGAAAGCGGCAGGCGCAAGAATTGCCAGGAGAGTCCTTTGCAGGTTCATGTGGCAAGCCCGGGCGTCTCGAGAATGACTTCGCGAATGGCGCGGTGATAGCGGACATAGCCGCTGCACCGGCAAATATGCTGGCCGACGGCAACTTCGATCGCGGCGTCCACGGCGCTGACCGGTATGGGGCTGCGCTGCAGGCGGTCGAGCAGGCAGTAAGCGGCCATCAGAAAGCCCGGCGCGGAATACCCGCACTGGAAGGAGAAGTTGCGCAAGAACGCGTGTTGCAGCGGGTGAAGCTCGCCGTTCTTAGAGAGGCCCTCGACGGTCGTGATGATCTTTCCGTTTGCGACGCGAAGCGGCGTGGTGCAGGTGCGGATCGGCTCCGGAAGCGCGCCCGGTACGCGCGCGGCGGCCACCGTGCAGACCCGGCAGACGGCGATGCCGCAGCAGAACTTGGTGCCGGTCAGGCCGATCTCGTTGCGCAGGAAGTCATTGAGCCACATGTCGCCGTCGATCGACTCGCGAACGATCCGCTCGTCGTTGATGGTCAGGTTGAGCGCGATATTGCCCATGTCAGCTCCAGACCGCCCGCACTCTTTCGGGCGTGATCGGCAACGACCGGAAGCGGTGGCCGATGGCGTTGGTGACGGCATTGGAAATCGCAACAGGCACCGGCGCAAAACGAGTTCGGCGATGCCGCGCGGACTTGGATCGGCTGAGTCAGGCGGAATCAAGATCTTCTCCACATCGTGGATGGCGCAGTCGGCGGAGAGGGCCACATGGTAGCGATCCAGATTCCACTTTCCGCTTGCCGCGCCGCTGGCATCGTCCGGAAGTTCTTCGAGCAGGGCATGTCCGACGCCCATCGCCCAGCCGCCGTCCATCTGACCCTCGAGCAGATCCTGTTGGATGACCGTGCCCGGTGCGAGGAGATGAACGCCCTTGACCAGGTGCACGGCGCCCGTCTTGCGGTTGACCTTGACGGCGGTAATGGCGCCGGCCGCGGCGAAGGCCTGGCCGTTCTGCTCCCACATGCTCTCGGTGGTGAAGAGCAGTGGATTCTGGCGGTCGATCAAGACATAAGCCGGCTCATTGCCATGCTGAACCGCCAGGGCATCGATCTTCCAGCGATCGGTGACGCCATCGACCGTGTAGTCGGCCTCGACCCAGCGCCCGCTGAAAAAGGCATGGATCATGGCGCTGGTGACTAGCTTCTTTGCGTAGAGCTCGGCGGCAATCGCCGCAAAGGGAATCGGCTGGAAGCCATCGCTGGCGAGGCGCCCCTCGCTCCACGACACGTCCTCAGTGCCGATCTTGCTCGCCGTCGCCCCCCAGAGCGAGCGGGCCGCCGGCATGATCGCCGTCTTGAACAAAACATCCGCGGCCTGCTCGGTGGCGTGCAGCCACCGGCCGACCCCGGCCGTCGCCTTGGTCGAGTTCCAGACGATCGGCGTCCAGCGCGGGTTGGCGGGTTGCTCCTTGAAGCCGCCGACGAGTTTGAGCTCGCGAAAGATCTCCGTCCTTCCCGTGTCGATGTCGTCGGCGTTTCGTCCGAGCGCCTTGCTTGTCATGAGGGCATGAGCCGTCGCGGCGCCCTGACCCATGTCGACATTGTTGGTGACGATTGTTATGCGGCCGTCGGGGCCGATCCGCACTTGCGACATCACGGCGTCCGCGCCCGAGCCGAAATTCTTCATGGCGAGCGAGGCGCCGACACCGTAGCGCTCATCCTCGGTGGATAGCCGCTTCTGATCGGCGGCGCGGTTTGTCCATAGCGGATGGGCCAACGCCTTGTCGCAGATGCTCCCAAGGCCAGGCGGAGTCCGCGGCGCGCGGTGACGATCGAATCCCCGGGATGCAAAAGATTGAGCTTACGAAACTCCAGAGGGTCGAGCCCGCGCGCGACAGCGATCTCATCGACCATGGATTCAACCGCAAACGTCGACTGAAACGAGCCGAAGCCGCGCATCGAGCCCGCCACTTGCGAAGTCGTATGCATCGCGCGCGACCAGACATCGGCGAGAGGCGCCCGGTACACGCCGGTTCCGCTGATGCCGGTGACGTTGCAGACGTAGACGCTGACATTGCGGCGGCCACCGCCGTTGAGAACTGAATGATTGCGGAACGCTTCGATGAGATTTTGGTCGCTGACGCCGACGGTAAGCTCGATCTTTGCGCGTGGCGCTTGATGCCAGCCTGGAACTGCTGGAACCGGTCGTTGGAGATGCGGATCGGCGTGTCCGAATAGGCCGCGGCGAGCGCGAGATAGAGACACAGGATCGAGGTGTCGCGCCCGCCGAATCCGCCGCCCGGATACGCAGCATAAAGATGGACGTCGTCGATCTCGATTGGGCAGGCCTTAGGCGCGAACAAAGCGCGGGCGGAGGTCACGTCATAGCCCGGCGACTGCGTGCCAATCAGCAGGCGCAGCGTCTTTGCCTTCCGGTCGAACCAGGCCAGGCCCGTCTCAGGCTCCATGAACATCGGATCGATGACGGGCGTCTCATAGGTCTGATGGAAGACGTCCAGATCGGGGGACTGGAGCCTTTCGCCGATCTTGTCGACGAGCTGCATGGCTTTCTTGTTCTTCGCTCCGGGCTGCGAGGGGTGAACGGGTCCGTGGAGCGTCTGCGCGAAGTGCTGATCGCCGCTCTCTCTGGTGACGGCGTGAACGATGCTGGTTTCCGGCTCGTAGCTTACGGGGTCCGGCGGCGTCACCGCCTTGCCGCGTCGGATCACCTTGCCGTCGGAGACGATTTGCTCCTTGGCTCCGTTATAGGCGGTCAATTCGTCGTAGAGCAGGATCGCCACGGCCTGGCCGAGATAAGTCGGCGGCTTTCCGGTCGCCACAAGATACTCGCCTTCCGGATAGTCCTCTTCGGCGATACCGATTGAATCGCGCGCCAAATCCGCGGCGGTGATGACGACGGACGGCTGAAGCGCCTTCGGGAGCTGATCGAGGTCGAGACCGTCATAGACGTAATCGACGAACGGGGCGCACACCACGAGTGCGTGCCGATATTTCGTTGGCCAATCGGGCAGATCGATTGGCTGGAGTCGCGGGCATAGATTTTCTGCCCGGTGACCTTCGCCAGGCCGTCGATTCGGTAGCGCGCCTGTCCCGGCGTGCCGCTCCACCCGCCGGGCGGATCCATCGTGGCCGCGAAAGACGGCGCCATTCGGCCGAAATCGAGCGTGGAGACGAGGAGGCCCGCTGCGCCGGCGGCAGCTGTGCCCTTCAGGAACTCGCGCCGCGTCGCCCAGCCAGTCCGCACGGATCGCTACTCCTCTCGAATCGCTGCCATTTTACGCCAACCAGGCCGAAAATAGCGCTTCGACGCGCCGTCTCCCTAGCTTATGCGATCGAGCCTATGACGCCTTCGATCAGATAGTTCGTCTTGAACAGCTCGGGGGCGTAGGGCCCGTAGGTCGTGCCGGCCGGAATGACCAGCCTGCCCGCATTGTCCTTGATCGGGCCGATAAAGATGGGCTTGTTGTCCGTCATAGCCTTGATCGCGGACGTGGCGGCGTTGACGGCCTCCGGGTTTGCGCCGGCGCCGAACGGGCTCGATTTGACATAGCCCTTGTCGTATCCGCCGATCACGAAGGGCGGCAACCGTTCGCCCTTCTGCATCATGCCGGCGAACATCTTGAACATCGGGGTCCAGGCGAATTCTGCTCCGGTGATGTAGCCCTTGGGCGCAAGCGGAGCTTGGTCGAAAGCGTGGCCGCAGGTCTTTACACCGAGAGCCTCGGCAGCCTCGATAACGACTTTGGGGCTGTCCAAGTGGCAGGTGATGACGTCACAGCCTGCGTCGACGAGCTTTTTGGTTGCCGCGGTTTCGAGCGCGTCGTTCTCCCATCCTCCGGTGAAGATCACTTGTACTGTGGCGTTTGGGTTGGTCTTGCGGCTGCCAAGCAGGAAAGAGTTGATGTTGACGAGGACCGCGCCTTCCGGCAGCCCGGCGACGAAACCGAGCTTGTTCGCTTTCGTGCACAGGCCGGCCGCGACGCCGTTTACGTAATGACCCTGGTTGATCAGCGCGTTTAGACCGCCGACATTCTTGGGGTCCTTTTTGCTCGCGGCCGCCGCGGCATGCTGGATAGCAACAGCCGGGTTCTTTGCCGCCACCGCGTTGAGGAAAGGATCGTCGCCGAACGACGTCGAAATGACCAGGTTGGCGCCGTCCGGACTGATGAGCTTTGCGAGCTCCGCGGTGTAGGCGCCGGTTTCCGGCGACTCCTTTCCGCTTCCGTAGTCGGTCGTCTCGGGAAGGTAGCCGGCTTCGACGATCTTGACTCCCGGCAGGGCGCTAAGATCTTCGCCGGCTTCGGCGAACGATTGGTTCCAGCCCCAATCGTCCCGCGGCCCGATAAAGATCATACCGACAGTGAGGTCGGCCGCGTGCGCGAACCGTATCGGCAAGACACCGGAGATCACGGCGCTCGCGCCGAGCAGACCAGCGCCCTCAAGCACACGGCGCCGTGTCAGAGTCCGCCCGGACATGCCGTCTAATCTCCACCGAGGGCGAGCGGCGTGGAGCCCGCGCCGGAGAACACCTCGCTGGTCTTCACGGCATGCAGCTTGGTCGAGGTCTCGTCGGGCGGTGCGATCTCGAACTTCAGGATCTTCGCCGTGTCGCCCGCCGCGCCGCTGACCAGAAGGTCGGCGCCCATTGTCGTGCTTGTGGCCGCCACGCGCACACCCGACTTGCCGTCGAAGGGAACGAAGCTGAAGTCCTCGGCATATTCGGGCGGCTCCCCATTTTCGACGGGACTTTTCAATTCGTCTTTAGGCCCTCCTTGGAGCGCCGAACCGGTCGAGAACACCTTGACCTCGCCGCGCCCCGTCGATTGGCCGACGATGATCCGCTTGCTGCCGCCGAGCTGCCCGTAAAGCCAGCCGGTCGCCAGCGAGATGCCGTCCTTGTAGTCGTTTCCGAACGGTGCGAACTCCGCGAGCTGGGCCGGTTTCCCATCGCCCTTCGAGCACATTTGGAGCGGGATGTTCGTTTCCTTGATCTTGATTGGCGCCGGCTTCATCAGCCAGTAGTCGAAGACCTTCACGACAGCCGGTGTGCCGGGGCCAGGCGCGGTGACGATGCTGTTGCGGCCCGACATGAAGCTGACGAAGCCCGAGGCGACTTTCACCCCGGACGTGTCGCCCGGATAGGGCTCGAACGCCGAGAAGAGTTCCGGCGCAGAGTCGGGCTTGTAGGTAAAGACCTTGACCTCACTCGGCATGCCGGGTCCGGAGCCGACAATAATATTGTCGGATGTGCCGCCATCGATTTGATCGGATGTGATGTTGAGGCCGCCCTTCGACCCGGACTCGAAGGCCTCGAACCGCGTCAGCTCGGTGGCGAACGCGGCTTTGCCGCCCTCGGCCTTTCCGGAATAGACGACCACCTCAGGTGCATGCCCTTCACCGGCGCCCACGACCAGATCGAAGACGCCGTCGCCATTGACGTCGCCCATGGCCGCGCTCGGCGTACCTTCGAAATCCGAGAAGGGCATGACGGTTGCGACCAGTTTGTCGCCGTCGCCGTCATAGACCTTCACCGCCGCCGGCATTCCCGATGAACCGGGAACGGCAACCGCGTAGGTCGACACGCTCGGGATGATGTTCACCAGGAGCATGAGGCCATTGTCTTCGTGATTGAGACGGTGGCAGTGCATGACGAACAGGCCGATATAGTCCTCGAACTTGGTCCTGATGAACAGCTCGGCTGGTACGCCGACGTCTTCGCCGACGAGCAAGGTCGGCCGCGAGAGCTCGGCCGTGTCCGCTTCCCAGGGGCCCGGCCCCAGCGTCAGGCCGATGGTCGGGTCGTAGTAGCGCGTCACTTGGAAGTCATTGACGTGCACGTGGATCGGATGGGAGTCGTTGTTGAGGTTATAGAACCTCCACTCCTCGACCGTATCGAGCCGCGGCTGAAGGACGGGCGCGTTCGGAAAGCCTTGTTTGTTGAACGCATAGACGAAGGCTTTCGGATCGTTGTTGCTCGCGAGATTGTTGAGAAATCCGCCGGTCGAATCCAGCCTGCGCACCAGGCCCGGCGTCACCTTGGACGTATCGAAAAAGCCGTTATTGGGTGCATTGATCTCCTGCCCCTCGGCAAAAATTGCGGTGACGCCGGGCTCGCCTTCCGGCGTGGCCTTGGCGAGCACCTGCGTCGGAAATACGAAGAAGCCGTCGTCGTGGCTGAGCGCGGACGGGAGCGCGGTCACCACGCCGAGTACGGCGGGAGGGTTGTCCGTCCCGTCGTTGGTGTAGAGGACTCCCGGCTCGCTGATGGCCTTCGTACCTTCGCCGATCGGCGGCATTTCGAGAATCAGGTCGCCGGTCTCCGGCATGGTCACGGCGATGGCGTAACGCGTCGCCGGCGGGATGAGCAGGCGCGTGCCGTCATCGGTCGGCGGGTAGCGGACGAACTTTCCAGCATTGCCGTCCTCCGCCAGAATCGCGATCTTGGGGTGCTTCCCCGTGGCGGTTTCCGTGAGCTGCACGTTCATGTAGGCCATGTCGCTGATATTGGAGAGCACCCAGATCTCCGTTTGCCCGGGTTTGCTCTTGATGATCGGCTGGAACTGACCATTGACTGTGAACTGCACGTCGCGGCGATAGTCGGGCAGCGCCGGATCGGCGGCAACCGTGCGTCCGTCTTCGCCGGGGTTCTGCTCGAATGTCTGCAGATTGTTCGGAATGAATTGCAGGCGTCCACGATTGTTGTTGACGCCAAGCGGGCCGGTCCACCACACCGTGAAGAATTCGGTGCCCTTCTTGGCATCCCTGAAGTTGACCGGCGCGAGCAGCGGACGATACGTGCCTTTGGCGAGTTCATCCTCTGTCGGCTTCTTCAGCGTGCTGACATACTGGCTCCAGTTGGGGTTATTAAGCTGGGCGCTGCCGCCTTTCCGGTCGAACACGAAATTGTACTGAAGCACCATGTTGCGGATGGGGAGCTTCTTCTCCGTGACCAGCGGAATGTTGCCGTCGAGCCGGCCGATGGCGAGAATGCCAGCCAATCCCATGTAGGTTTCAGGCGATGTCAGCTGGTGAAGGTGAGGGTGATACCAGTAGGCGCCGTGCGGATGGTCTTTGCGGATCTCGTAAGTATATGTGTTCGTCAGGCCCGCGCCGATGTGGAGCAGCACGTTGTCCGAGTTGCCCTTGGGGCTGACACGCAATCCGTGGGTATGAAGATTGATCGGCGCCTGGCTCAGCTGCTCCGGATAGATCGGCACGTCGCCGTCCTTCGGCGTGAACGCAGGATTGTAAAAGTCCCGGATCGTCAATCCCGCCAGCGCGTTGTCCATGTGGACGATCAGCTTATCGCCCGGATACACCTGCAAGGTGGGCGCGGGATATTGGTTCGTGCCCGTCATCTTGCCGTTGGATGGCGTGCCCTGAAGCACCTCGTAGCCGTAGAGAAGGAAACTCTGCACCGGCTTGGCCACCGTATCGAGAGTGGCTTCGCCTTGCTGCGCCGTAAGCCGGACCTCGAGCACGCCATCCTTGCTGGCGAGCGTCACCGGATCTTTGAGTTCGTGCCGGATGGAAGGGTCGAAGGTCGGGGCGGCGTCTTGGGCCCAGATCGTGGGCCCAACCCATATGATCGACAGCAGGCCGATCGTGAATGCCAGCAGGCCCGCGAGAGCCAGAGCTCCGGCTTGCCATCCATTCCTTTTGACGAATTCGACCATCGCTATTCGGGCCGACAGTTGACGGCGACGACCTGCGTCTTCAGGCCCGCCTTTCCATCGCATCCCAACCGGTTCTCTTTTCCGAACGGGGGATCGATGTAGTATTCGAAGTCGTCGGGATCATCGACCGACACGACTCGGTATAGCTTGTACGTCCCGGTATCGCAGACCAACTCGCGGCTATCCACAAACAATGCGCTGGGAAGCACGAAGATGTGGCTCACATCTCGCTTCGCCGTGCACCATTTCTGCTGAAGCTCGTCGAAATTCTTTGCCTGAATGACGTCCGGCCAGGCGCCGTCGTCGGCTGATTTGCAGACGGCGGGCGTGACGAAAGCCGCGGCCAGGACTGGTAGGATGACGGCAACGAAACGTGACATCGGCTCCTCGGCTCGCTTTGGAAACTGGAGTGATGAACGCTTTCAGTCGCTCGCGTCTTTTCGACTGAACATCGGCGTGATCGCGGATAGTGTTGCCTTCTCCGCCTTTATGAAGAGTTTAAAAGAAGAAAGGCGCGCCTCGCGAGGAAAATCCGAAATATCTCGCAGATTGTTGTGAATATAGTGATGCGGTGGTCACCATGGCGACCTCTTCACTGGCGGCCTGAGACTCAGCATTTTTTTAAGATCATCGCGTAACTCTTATCGGCGGGACCAGGACCCCTCTGGGCGATTCCAAGTGTTGCCCATGTCCGGAGATGTCGACGATGAAGGAACCGCCGCGCGAGAGCTTCATTGCCAAGCTCAATGACGTCTTGGCCATGCGCATCACTATGCTGGTGGGCTCGATTTGGGCGTTCTACGCCTTCGTCATCTTCGGCCTGACGCCGGTCCTATGGCCGGAATACGAAACCCAGATTCTCTATTGGTCGAACTTCCTCCAGCTCGTCTTCCTGCCCGTCATCACCGTCGGCACGGCGATGCTCAATCGCGACTCGGAAAAGCGGGCGAAGGAAGACCACAAGACGATACGGCGGGAATTCGATCTCTTGAAGGAGGTCAACGGTTCGCACCGTGCGGCGCTGGCCGAGATCACCGAGGGCATTCGCGAGCTGGTAGGCCGGAGTCGCGCCGTGACGGCCGCGCCGGTCTCAACCGATGACGGGGCGCTGAAAGGCTAGACCCCGCGTGTCTTTAGCTTCGCCTGCCAGATCTTGGTGTCGCCGAGAATGAACAGCACGTCGTTTTTCGGCCCGCCGAAAGTGAAATTGGCCACGCCAGGCGCCACAATCTCCCCCAGCAGATCGCCTTGCGGTGAGAACACCTGCACGCCGGTCGCCGACGATGTATAGACGCGCGCGTGTGTCGATCTTGATGCCGTCGGGAACGCCGGGACTGACCACGGCGAACAGCCGCCCGTTTCGCAAATGCCCGCCCTTGTGCACGTCGAAGGCGCGGACGTGATGGGGCAGGTTCACGAAATAGGTGCCCGGCGCCTGATTGGCGCCGGTATCGGTGATGTAGAGCACGCGTTCATCCGGTGAGAAGGCGAGCCCGTTCGGCTTGTTGAAGGAGTCCGCGACCACCGCCGTTTCGCCCGTCGCCGGATCGTGCCGGTAGACGAAGGCGCCGACCTCCGCCGCGGGCTTGAAGCCCTGCACCTCGCCGTAGTTCGGATCGGTGAACCACACCGTGCCGTCGGACTTCACCACCACGTCGTTCGGCGAATTGAAACGGAGGCCTCGCCACTGGTCGACGACCGTCTCGACCGCGCGGGTCTTCAAGACCATGCGGCTGATCCGCGCCGGCACGTCGCGCGTGCCTTGCTCGCAGATGACCAGCCGGCCTTTAAGGTCGAGGCACATACCGTTGGCCATGTTCGAGGGCTGGCGTACGGTCTCAAGGGTACTTGCGGTGAAGGGAAACGTGTCGCCAGCGAGCTGGAGCCGCATGATCGCGATGTTTTTTGGGCCTGGCTCCGGCACCGTCGTGAAATAGAGCGCATGCTCGGCGGCCACATAGACCGGGCCTTCATGGGCGTTGGTCTCGATGAGCACGGTCCGTCGGAAGTCCTTACCGAGCACTCTTCGAAATTTCTCGCGATAAACGGCAAGCGTCGCGCCGTCACCCGGTCCTGGAGCCTGAGCCATGCCGTGTCTCCTCGCGGCCGATTGTAGCGAAGCACTGTTTTCGAACCGTGAACTGCTCCCGATAATTCTCCCTGTTAAAGGACGGGCCTGAGAATCTCGCTGACGGCTTGGCCAAGCGCACGCTGGCCTTCCGGATCGAGGTGAACGC
>NZ_LPWD01000034.1 GCF_001723295.1 Methyloceanibacter marginalis | reverse complement strand
AGGAGATGGCCCAGGGCCAGTGCCTCCCAAATCGAAATGCAAAAACTCCCAATACGGCCCGCGCGCGGACGCCTTGATCCAACGACGAAAAGGCCGTAGGTGTCAGGCTGTGTCGGTGCCGACCAGAAAATTGGAGTCATGACCATGTCCGGGAGACTTCTCCCTTCTTTTGTTTTCGTCGCCACGCTGCTGGCGATGACCGTGCCTTCCACCGCGCAGTATTCGTCTGCGGTCAAGGGGGCGTGCAAGAACGACTACAAGCGCTTTTGCGGGGTTTACGCCCTCGACGATCCAGGCCTGCGCAAGTGCATGGATAAGGCCGGCCCGAGCTTGTCGAACAATTGTGTCGTTACACTCGTGAACACGGGCGAGGTGAGCTATCAGCGTGCGACTCAGCGCTGGGGCCACAAGCTTCAAAAAGTCGAGTAATCTTCGTAAGGAGATTGCGTATCGCTTGCTGATGGCCGGGGCCTTGTCCCGGCCATTTTGCATTTCGGGGTGGTCCGGCCTCGTTGCATGGGGCGCAAAACGCAAGCAAGAGCGGCAATTTTCACTTGTGGTGCAAAGATTTGCTTCGCGGCTTATTCGCTTTTAAGCGTGCGATCTCTTGCGGCCGACTCTGAGCATGACTACCTATGTTCCCGTCGACATTGCTGCTTGGAACCTTCTCCTTTGCTCTAAGTTCCGGCTGTATTGTCCACGCTTGAGGAGGCAAGGAGATCCCCATATGCGCAAGCTCGCTCAAACATTCTCAATCGCCGCGACTGCTCTTTTCTTGACCGCTTCGCCGACTTTTGCTGCGGATACTGCTGCGGCACTCAAGGCGCTTGATCCGGATAACGACGGCACCATCGACATGAAGGAAGCCATCGCGGGCGCGAAGAAGGTGTTCAAGACCATCAACACGGATGACGACAAGACCCTGGAGGCCGACGAACTCCAGGGCATGCTCGATGCCGAGGGCCTCGACGCGGCCGATCCGGACGACGACGACAGCCTGGACTGGAAAGAGTACAGAGCCCTCGTCAAAGCCAAGTTCAAGGCGGCCAATCCCGACGACGACGGCACCATCGATCTGAAGGAGCTCGAGTCTCCGGCCGGTCAGGAGCTGATGACGCTGATCTACAAGTAATCTCGATGCATTGAGGGCGCGGCGCCGGCTTTCCCGGTTTCGCGCCCTTTTTGCGTCCGGAGCGGGCTTCGCGCCTTGCCATTAGCAAGACACAAACCATCGTCATGAGAGGTTAAGTCAAATGCCGCACCTTGAGCGATCGAGGAGCGTGGCCAATCGGGATTTCGCGTGGGGAAGAGGGATGTGACTGACCTCTACGGGGTTTTGGGCGTGAAACGGACGGCGCCCCGCAAGGACATCCATAAAGCCTATCGCAAGAAGGCCAAGACGGCGCACCCGGACGCCGGCGGCTCGGTGGAGGCCTTCAACGAACTCGTCTTGGCCTATTCGGTGCTGTCGGATGGAGACCGCCGGACCCGCTACGACGAGACCGGCGAATTCGAGGTGCCCAAGCCAAATAATTTCGACGGCGGGGCCATCGAGATCATCGCCGAGAAGTTGGGGCTGGTGATCCATGCGGAGCACGATCTCGCCTCGATGGACGTAGGCGCGCTGATCGAGCAGGCCATCCGCGAGGATATCGGGGCGCGGCAGGCGAGCGTGACCCATCAGCTGCGGGCCGCCGAGCGGCTCGGCAAGCTCCGCGCTCGAGCCAAGACGAAGGCCGAAGGCGACACCAACCTCGTGGCGCGGGTGCTCGACTGGCACGAGCTTGCCATCCAGAACCACATCAAGAAGCACGAAGAATCGATCCGCTTCCTGGAGCGGGCTCTGGAGATACTGAAGGACTATTCCTTCGCCGACGACATGGCCGCGGCGCAGACCGAAGAGGTGACCGGCGCCCTCAACGACATTCTGGTGGCGCTCGACGAATTGGCGGCGATCCTCAACACTAGCCCCGCCCAGCCGATGCGATGCCGCAAGGGGCGGGTCCGACGGCCTTCGGCTAGGCCTTCAAGGGGTGGCCCAAAGGGGCCGTCTCGCGTAGATTTCCCACCAGCCTCTAGGGGGTAGGGGGATTTGCGCGCAAGTGTCCTCATCGCGGTCTGCTATGTGCTTGTCCAAGCGTTGAGCTTGACGGGCCCTGTCGCGGCGCGCGCCGAGACTGCATCGGCGAACGGCCTGCTGCCGTGGGAGAGAGCCGCCCCCGCAACCGATACCAAGCCCGACGGCAAGTCCGACGAGGCGCCGGCGGCCGAGAAGGCCTCGGTCGAGCCTGACGCAACGCCTGCGGCGCTCGGATCCAGCTGAGGCCGAGGAGTCCGCCGCGGCGGACGCGGAGGCGGACGACAACGCGGTCGAAGACGCCGATAACTCCGTTGCCGATGGCGTGGCTGAAGCCGCGGAGGCGGCTGCGTCTTTGGGAGACACCGACGATGCCGAGCCCGCCGAGCCCGCAGCGCCGCATCCTGTGGTGGCGGTCATCCGCGAGAAGCTCGACGATGCCGCAATCACCAAGGGTGCGGAGGACGAGGACGTCGCCGCGCTGAAGGCGTTCTATGGCGCTTGGAGCGCGCCGCCGCTGTGGATCACGGAGATGGGGTTCTCGGCCAAGGGCCAGGCGGTCCTGTTCGAGATTCAGAAGGCGGACGCTTGGGGGCTCGATCCGAACGACTTCGCCTTGCCGGACGCGGGCACTCTCCCCGCCGATGAGACGGCGCAAGCCCTTGCCGAAATCAAGCTCGACCTGGCGGTGCTGAAATATGCGCGTTTCGCGCGGGGGGCGCGGCATGAGCCGTCGGAGATCAGCGATCTGTTCGATCAAGCGCCAACGCTACACGCACCGGGCACGGTCATGGCAGAGGTGGGCGCGACCAGCGCGCCGGACGTCTACCTCCAGTCGCTGCACCCGAACCATGAGCAGTTCGCGCGGCTCCGCACGGCGCTGCGCGAAGCGCGCGAGGCGGAGAAGCCGAACGAGACCGACATCAGACGTCTCGTCATCAACATGGACGCTGGCGGTGGATGCCGGAGGAGCTTGGCGAGCTCTATGTGTGGCTCAACACACCGGAATTCATGCTCTACGTGGTGAAGGACGGCGAGACCATTTTCGAGGACAAGACCCTGGTCGGCACGATCGGTTATGCGACACCGGTGTTCTCCGCCGATTTGGAGACCGTGGTGTTCAACCCGGACTGGGTCGCGCCGCCGTCGGTGCTACAGGACAAGCTTTGGCCCGCGCTCAAGCGCAAACACTACAACATACTCACGGCCAACAAGCTCAATGTCAGCTATCGGGGGAAGCGGATCGATCCCGCCAGGGTCGATTGGCAACGGGTGAACATTCACAATTTCACCTTCAGCCAAAAATCGGGACCGAAGAACGTTCTTGGCAAGGCCAAGTTCCTCTACCCCAACAAGCACATCGTCTACATGCACGATACGCTTCCTTACCGGCGCAAGGTGTTTGACGAGAAGATGCGCGCGATCGGTTATGGCTGCGTCCGCATGGCCAAGCCGCTCCCGTTCGCCGAACTGATGCTGGCCGAGGACCAAGAACTGCCGAAGACAAAGGTCAAGACTCTCTGGGACAAGGGTGTCAACAGCGCGGTGACTCTGGAGACCAAGCCGCCGGTCCACACGACCTATTTCACGGTCACCGTGGACAAGGGCAAGGTCTCCACGTTTAACGATCTCTACGGCCTCGACCGCAAGCACGCGGCGGCGCTGTTCGGCGAGACGGACGGCTTTCCGTTGCCTCCGCCGGAACCGAAACCTCGGAGCAGCACCGTCGCCTCGTCCAGCTCTTCGTCCCGGGGCAGCGGCGGCGGCGGGTTTGCCAACTCGCTCGGCTTCAACGATTAGGTCGCTTCGCACGGCGATCAACCATGCCGGTCTGGCTTGCGGCCCTGGTAGAAGAAGCCAGCGCGCCCTCGATGAGCCAAAAGGTCCGGAAAGTCCCACCCGTGTCGCCGGGAGCCCTTTAAACGCCGCCGAGGGCTGCCGAATAGCGGCCTCACCAGTTTACTCGTTCCCGGCTTGCCTCTAGAAAGCCTGAGCAAAAACAGGCTGGGGACCGATGTTCAAAAAACTTCTGATCGCCAATCGCGGAGAAATCGCCTGCCGGATCATCCGAACCGCCAAGCGGCTCGGCATCAAAACGGTGGCCGTCTATTCGGAGGCGGACCGCGACGCGCTTCATGTCGATATGGCCGACGAGGCGGTGCTGATCGGGCCCGCGGCCGCAGCGCAGTCCTATCTCGACATGGACAAGATCATCGCCGCCGCCAAGGAAACCGGCGCCGAGGCGATCCATCCCGGCTACGGCTTCTTGTCGGAGAATGCCGCGTTCGCCAAGGCGCTCGAGAAGGCGGGCATCGTCTTCGTGGGGCCGAACCCACGCGCCATCGAGGCCATGGGCGACAAGATCGAATCCAAGAAGCTCGCGGCCAAGGCGAAGGTCTCCACCGTGCCCGGGCATCTCGGCGTGATCGAGGACGCGGCGGCGGCGGTGAAGATTGCCGACGACATCGGCTATCCGGTGATGATCAAGCGTTCCGCCGGTGGTGGCGGCAAGGGCATGCGCATCGCCTATAGCAAGAAGGACGTGGCGGAAGGCTTCGCCTCGTCGCAGTCGGAAGCGAAATCGAGCTTCGGCGACGACCGGGTGTTCATCGAGAAATTCATCGAAGAGCCGCGGCACATCGAAATCCAGGTGCTCGGCGACAAGCACGGCAATGTCATTCATCTCGCGGAGCGCGAGTGCTCGATCCAGCGCCGCAATCAAAAAGTCATCGAGGAAGCGCCGAGTCCGTTTCTCGACGCCAAGACTCGCGAAGCGATGGGCGCGGAGGCCGTGGCGCTCGCCAAGGCCGTCGACTACGACACCGCCGGTACGGTCGAGTTCATCGTCGACAAGGACCGCAACTTCTACTTCTTGGAGATGACAACCCGCCTCCAGGTGGAACATCCGGTGACGGAGCTGGTGACCGGTCTCGACTTGGTGGAGCAGATGCTGAGGGTCGCAGACGGCGAGAAGCTTTCCATCAAGCAGAAGGACGTGAAGCTGACCGGCTCGGCCATCGAGTCACGCATCTACGCCGAAGATCCGGTGCGGAACTTCATGCCCTCCACTGGCCGGCTTGTACGTTTCCAGCCGCCGGAGCTTGGGATCGAGGACGGCGTTACCACGCGGCTCGATACCGGCGTGGAGGAGGGCGGCGAGATCTCGGTCTATTACGACCCCATGATCGCCAAGCTGATTACCCACGCGCCGAAGCGCGCCGAGGCGATTGAGCAAATGGGCCGGGCGCTCGATGCCTTCGCCATCGACGGTTTCCGGCATAACATCCCGTTCCTCGCCGTGCTGATGCGCAATGAGCGCTGGCGCAAGGGTGACATCTCCACCAAGTTCATCGAGGAAGAGTTCCCGGATGGCTTCCATCCGCCGGTTCCGCGCGGCCGGGTGCGCGATGTTTTGGCGGCCGTCGCAGCCAGCATCGACTACCTCTCCAACAACCGCCGCCGCATGATCACCCAGCAAATGCACGGCGAGCCGGTGCGCTTCTCCGATATTCGCGTCGTCGAGCTCGGCGCGGACCATGTTCGCGTGCGTGTCGCCGGCCGCGATTATCCAATGACGGTCACTCTCGGGCGGGGAAGGGACCGGCGAGCCCCGGCGGATCGTCTGACCTCGTCCTGGTGGTTCGGCGAGCCGGTGTGGCGCGGGACTATCGGTGGCGAGGAGGTCGCGGTGCAGGTGCGCTCGATCGTCAACGGCGTCCACCTGACCTACCAGGGCGTGGAGGCTCCGGTGCGCGTTTTCACCGATCGCGAAGTGGAGCTTCTGGCGCTGATGCCGATCAAGGAGAAGCCGGACACGTCAAAGCTGTTGCTCTGTCCGATGCCGGGGCTGGTGATGTCGCTCGCCGTGGAAGAGGGCCAGGAAGTGGCCGCCGGCGAGACGCTTTGCGTCGTGGAAGCGATGAAGATGGAGAATGTGCTGAAGGCCGAGCGCGACGGCACGGTGTCCAAGATCCTCGTCAAGCCCGGCGACAGCCTGAACGTGGACGCCGTGATTCTTGAATTCGAATAGGCGCAGTTTGAAGACCGTGACGGTGAGGATCGAAGGGCGGGTGCAGGGCGTCTATTACCGTGCCTGGACCGAGCAGACCGCGCGCCGTCTCAATCTCGATGGCTGGGTCCGCAATCGCCGCGACGGCGGCGTCGAAGCGGTGTTCTCCGGTCCAGAGGCCCAAGTCGACGAGATGCTGCGGCGCTGCGCCGAGGGTCCGCCCGACGCGAACGTGACCAGCGTGACCGTCACCGACGAGAGTGGCGCGCCACCCTCAGGCTTCAGCGTGCTGCCGACGCACTAGCACGGGCCCAGCGAAGGTCTCAGCGAAGCTTGCCCGGAGAGCCGCGTCCACGCGCGCCATATCCGTCTCGGCGCCGAGCGCCGCAAGGCTGGTGATCGGCGTCTCGTACAGGCCGCAGGGCACGATGCCGGAGAAGTGCTCGAGATCGGGGGCGACGTTCAGGCTTACTCCATGGAGCGTCACCCAGCGGCGCACGCGTACGCCGATCGAGGCGATCTTCGCGCCGCCCACGAAGATCCCGACGCCTCGGAACTTCGTTCACCCTCGACGCCCAGGCGCG
>NZ_LPWD01000033.1 GCF_001723295.1 Methyloceanibacter marginalis | reverse complement strand
CCAGGCGGTGATGGTGGCGATGAGGATCGCCAGCAGCGAGGTGGCGAGCCCCAGCACGCCGAATTCGAGCAATTCGGCGGTGATGATGCGCCGGCGCGTGGCGCCGAGCGTCTTATAGAGCACGGCGATGTATTTCCGGCGCTGCTGGCCGGCGGACACCGCGCCCGCCAGCACCGCGGCGCCGATCAGCAGCGTAAAGCCCGCCGTCGCCTGAATGGCCGACATGAGCTTGGCCAGCATGGCCTTGGCCGCGTTGACGATGTCGCCGATCTTGATGGCGGTCACCAGCGGGTACGCTTCCGCGAGCGACTGAATGATCTTCGCCTCGGTGTCGGCGCTCGTGCCCTTGGGCAGCTCGAGCGTGGTCACCAGGCGGTGCGGCGCGCCCTCTAGCGTATTCGGCGAGAACACCATGACGAAGTTGATGGCAAGCGACTCCCAGTCGATCTTGCGCATGCTCGCGATCTTGGCATCGATGTTGCGGCCGAGGATGTTGACGGTGACCTCGTCGCCGAGCTTGAGCCCGAGACCCTTGGCGAGCTCGCCGTCGAAAGAGACGAGCGGCGGGCCGTCATAGTCTTTCGGCCACCATTCGCCTTCTTCCACCGTCGAGGAGCCCGGCACGCTGTCGGTGTAGGTGAGGCCGCGATCGCCGGAGAGTACCCAGCGCGTATCCGGCGAGACCTCCGCTTCGTCGACCGAGACGCCCTTCAGCTTGACGATGCGGCCCCGCAGCATAGGAGCGTCGTCCATCTTGGCCTTCGGCTCGATGGTTTTGGCGGTCTTCTGGAACGTGGTGAGGTCTTCAGGCTCGACATCGAGGAAATAGTAGGCGGGCGCGTCGAGCTCCACATGGCTCTCGATCTCGGTGAGGAGCGAATGGTGGATCAGCGCCACGGCGATCAAAAGTCCCAAGCCTAGCCCCAACGACACTGCGATGGAGCGGGCGAGCGAACCCGGCGCGCCGATGCTGGCGAGCGCCAGCCCCCAGGCGGGCGGCTTGGTGCGCCGGAAGCGGGCGGCGAGACGCTGTACCAAAACCCCGAAGCCGAGCAGGAGCCCGAAGGCGACGACGATGCCGGCGGAGATGGCGGCGGTGACCAGACGTTCCTCGGACGCGGCGACGGCGAGCACGAACAGGGCGAGGCCAGCCGCCGCGGAACCGAGCGCGAAGGGTGTGGCCGAGCGCTCGCTCTCCTCGGTAAGATGCGCGCGCATGAGCACGGCCGGCGAGATGCGGCTCGCCCGGCCGAGCGGCCACAGTACGAACAGCACCATGGTGAGCAGGCCCGCCAACGCGGCGACGATGAGCGGTATCGGATGGGGCTCGATGGCGAGTGCGATGGGCAGCGTGTCTTCGTAAAGCGTGGCAATGGCTAAGGGCGCCAGCGCGCCCAGCACCAAGCCGATGGCGATGCCGATCACGGCGAGCATCAGGGACTGGATCAGATAGACGTCGAGCACGAGCCGGCTCGTGGCGCCGAGGCATTTGAACGTGGCGATCACCTCGCGCTTCTTCGCCATGTAGCTTTGGATGGCGTTGCCGACGCCGATGCCGCCCAAGAGCAGCGCGGTCAAGCCGACGAAGTTGATGAACTGGGTGAAGCGCTCCGCATCACGGCGCAGCGAAGGCGCCGGGTCGGTCCAGTCGAGAATCGCGAAGCCGCTTTGCGGAAACTTGGTCTCCATGTCCTTGCGGGCGGCTGTGAGCTTGTCGCGGTCGGTGCCGGCGTCGTCCGGCATCTTCAAGCGATAGGTCCAGCGGATCAGACTGCCCGGCTGCACGAGGCCGGTCTTCTCCAGCGTGTCGCGCGACATCAGAAGCTTCGGACCGTAGGAGAGCCGGTCGGCGAGACGATCGGGCTGCTCCCCGAGCGTGCCGCCAAGGGTCACGGTGGCCTCGCCGATCTTGAGCGTATCGCCAATCTTGACGCCGAGCCGGTTCAGCAGAATAGGTTGGGCCAGAACCGTGTCGGGCTTGCGCCAGGCGTTTGCGGCGTCCTGCGGTTCGATCACCGCGACCTCGCCATAAAGTGGGTAGGCCGTGTCGACCGCCTTCACCTCGACCAGCGCGCTCTTGCCGTCTCCGGCGCGGGCCATGGCGCGAAAGCTCGCCGACTCGCTGATCTCCCCAAGCGCCTTGAGTGCGGCGAGCTCCTCGGGGTTCGCTTGGCGGTGGATCACCTCGAAGGACAGATCGCCGCCGATGAGAAGCCGTCCCTGATTCGCCAGCGCTTTGTCGAAGGCGGCGGCGAGCGAGCCGATGGCGGCTACGGCGGCGACGCCGAGCGCGATGCACAGCACGAAAACCACAAGTCCGCTCGCGCCTGCGCGCAACTCCCGCATGGCGATGGTCAAGGCGAGCGGCAGCCGTGTGGAGGCGGACGGCAGGTCAGCCGTTGTCGCGGCAGCGGTCACGAGGCCTTCACGCGCGCTTGGCCCCGCCCTTGACAATCTGTCCGTCGGCAAGGCTCACGGTGCGGTCGCAGCGTTTGGCGAGCTCACTGTCATGGGTGATGAGCAGGAGCGTGGCCCCGGTGCGCTCTTTGAGCGTGAAGAGGAGGTCCATGACTTGTGCACCGGTCGCGAGATCGAGATTGCCGGTGGGCTCGTCGGCGAGGATCAGCGCCGGCTTGGTGGACAGCGCGCGTGCAATGGCGACGCGCTGCTGCTCGCCGCCGGAGAGCTGGCCCGGGAAATGGGACTCTCGATGGGAGAGCCCGACATCGTCCAGGCTTGCCCGCGCGATCGCGAAGGCGCCGTCCTGGTCCAAGAACTCCATGGGCAGGGCGACGTTCTCGATGGCGGTCATGGTCGGCACCAAATGGAAGGATTGGAACACGATGCCGATCTTGGCGGCGCGCAGCCGCGCCAGGCCGTCCTCGTCCAGCGTGCCCAAATCGGCGCCGGCCACCGCGACCTTGCCGGCCGTGGCGCGTTCCAGCCCGGCGATGACCATGAGAAGCGTGGATTTGCCCGAACCGCTGGGGCCCACGACTGCCACAGCTTCGCCCGAAGGAACGATTAGATCGATGCCGCGCAGGATGGCGATGGCGCCGGCGCGCGAGGGCAGCGTGACATGTACGCCGTCAAGCTCTATGGCGGGGCGTTGGTGCAAGGTTTGATCCATGTGCGGAAGGTCACCGTCGGAAGTATTGGCAGGGTAGCCGCATTAAAGAATGTCAAACAGGTCGAAAAGATGAAACTTCGTATCGCTCGCCTGGGCCTTGTCGCCGCAGCCTTGCTTTTTGCCTCTGATTTCTCGCGGGCCGAGCCGAGCGAGACCGTGATCGTTGCCTTGGGCGACAGCCTCACGGCGGGCTACGGCCTACCGCAGGATCAATCCTTCCCCGCGCAGCTCGAGGCGGCTTTGAAGGCGCGCGGCCACAATGTCAGGGTCGTGAACGCGGGCGTATCGGGCGATACGGCAACTGCCGGGTTGCAACGGCTGGACTGGGCGATTCCCGACGATGCGGACGCGGTGATCGTGGAGCTCGGCGCGAACGATGCCTTGCAAGGTCTTCCGCCAGAACGCACCAAGGCGACGCTCGCGAAGATTATCGAAGCGCTTCAGGCTAAAAACATGCCGGTGCTGCTGGCCGGCATGGAGGCGCCGCGAAATCTTGGCAAGGACTATGTCGAGTCATTCGGCGCGATGTATCCGGATCTCGCCGCTCGATATGACGTGATTCTCTATCCCTTCTTTCTTGAAGGCGCCGCGCTGAATGACAATTTGATGCTGAAGGATGGCATCCATCCCAACGGCGAGGGCGTCGCCGTTATTGTCAAGAGCATGCTGCCGAAGGTGGAAATGTTGTTGGCGCAGACGCGGGCAAAGGGAGAGGGATAGATCGTGTTCATGCGCTGGAGACTTGGGTGAGAGCGCCGCTGGTCGTACTTAGCCGTCTTGTTTGCGCCGCTTGCTGCGCAAACCGTCGAAGTTGCCACGAATTTGTCGAAGTGAGCATGCGAGAGTGCCCGGCGCAGGGTCGTTTGCCCGATTCGGTCTGGAAGAGATGAACTCACCCCTGAAACAGATTGCGGCGCTGCCGATTGTGGACACGGCCGAAGGACCATTGGTTCTCCTGATCACCACGCGGGGGCGCGGCCGGTGGACGATCCCCAGGGGCTGGCCGAAGCCGGACATGGCCGACGCCGATCTGGCCATGCAGGAAGCGGCCGAGGAGGCGGGTGTCGAGGGCGAGATCGAGCCCGAGCGCCTTGGGTCTTTTGAGTACACCAAGCGGTTCCATCTGTTTTCCTGGGCAAAGTGCCGCGTCGACGTCTACGCCCTTCGGGTACGCTGCCAGCAACTCGATTGGCCCGAGAAGGCGGCGCGGAAGACCTGTGGGTTCCTCCGGAAGAGGCCGCCTCGCTGGTGGCCGACGACGAGCTTTCGGCGCTTTTGAGCGATTTTTTCCGCCAGGAAGCGGCATAGTCGTCCGATCCTCCGCGCCCGCTTCGGTTTTCCCACGCCTCCGTTGAAAACCCTGCGGTGCTGTTGTGGCGCCCCGCAAGACCCCGTATGACCCTTCTGTGACGGACCTCGGGGGAAACTCAAGCGCATGACGGTGCGGGGCGATAGCGCGTCCGGCGTGGGCGTGGACAAAGTCCGGAAGACATCCCTCGACAAGGATCTCCGCAAGATCGAGCGCCTGGAGGAGGCGACGCGCGCCGTCTCCCGCAACCGGCTCGCCCTCGGCATCGCCGTGCTCTTTCTCGCCACGGCCGGCGTGCTCGCCAGCAGCCAGATCGGCGCGAGTCAGAACGCCGTCCTGATGGTCGTGGCCGCCGTGATCGGTGGCTACATGGCGCTGACCATTGGCGCCAACGACGTGGCCAACAATGTGGGCCCGGCGGTCGGGGCGCGAGCGCTGACCATGACGGGCGCGCTCGTCATCGCCGCGATCTTCGAGTGTGCTGGCGCTCTGATCGCGGGCGGCGACGTGGTCCAGACCATCTCCAAGGGCATCATCGATCCGGCCCTCGTGGGGAGCAGCGACGTGTTCGTCTGGGTCATGATGTCGGCGCTGCTTGCATCGGCGCTATGGGTCCATCTGGCCACGTTTCTCGGCGCGCCGGTCTCGACAACCCACGCTATCGTCGGCGGTGTCCTCGGCGCCGGCGTCGCGGCGGTTGGCGTCGATGTGGTCGATTGGTTCGTGGTGACCTCGATCTTCGCGAGCTGGCTGACCTCTCCGCTTATTGGCGGTGTGATTGCGGCGGGTGCGCTCGCCTTCATCAAGGTGAACCTCATCTACCAAGAGGACAAGATCGCCGCGGCGCGCCGCTGGGTGCCGGTATTAGTGGCGCTCATGGCGGCGATCTTCGCGGCCTATCTCGTGGTGAAGGGCTTGAGCCATATTTGGACTCCCGGATTGCTGGCGGTGATGGCGATCAGCGTCCTGGTGTTCGCGCTCGCATATCTGGGCGCGAAGCCTTGGGTGCGAAGCCAATCCGAAGGCATGGAGAACCGCAATCAGGGTCTGCGCAAGCTGTTCCATCTACCGCTGATCTGTTCGGCGGCGCTGCTCTCCTTCGCCCACGGATCCAACGACGTTGCGAATGCGGTCGGTCCCCTGGCGGCGATCCTTACCAGCGCGGAGTCGGGCGTGCTGCTCACGGAAGTTGGCGTGCCGTTCTGGGTGATGCTGATCGGCGCGGTGGGCATCAGCCTCGGCCTGTTTCTGTTCGGTCCGCGCATCGTGCGCATCGTCGGCGAGCAGATCACCAAGATGAATCCGATGCGCGCCTTCTGCGTGGCGCTGTCAGCCGCCTTCACGGTGCTCGTTGCCTCGCAGCTCGGCCTGCCGGTTTCGACCACGCATATCGTCGTGGGCGCGGTGTTCGGCGTCGGCTTCTTCCGCGAGTACTACACTGCGAACAGCCGTCGGCGGCGGCACTACATCCGTACCCACAAGCGCAATCAGCCGGTGCGGAAAAGCTTTGCCGCCTCGCCGGACGAGCTCCGCCGCCGCAAGCTGGTCCGCCGCTCCCATTTCATGGGTATCGTGGCGGCTTGGGCCATCACCGTGCCCTCTGCCGCGCTCCTTTCCGCCCTGATATTCTTCGCCGTCGATTGGATGCGCTGACGACGCGCGAGCACGAGGCGGAGGACGCGCTTGGTCACCATCTACGATCTGAAGCCGAAGTTTCAGGCCTGCTTGCGCCCCGCCGCGGCATGGCTGGCGCAAGCGGGCGTCAGCGCCAATGCGGTCACAGTTGCGGCGCTCGCCTTGAGTGTGGCGCAAGGTGCGTGGCTTGCGTTAGAGCCTGGCGCCGCTTTGCCTCTGCTCTTGCTGCCGGTAACGCTGTTCGTGCGCATGGCACTCAACGCCGTCGATGGCCTCATGGCGAAGGAACACGACATGGCGAGCCCGCAAGGCGCGGTGCTCAACGAGCTTTCCGACGTCATTGCCGACGCGGCGCTTTATCTGCCGTTCGCGCTTATTTCCGGCGTGAATGCGCCCCTTGTCGTGCTGGTCGTGGTGACCGGGATCGTCGCCGAGATGACCGGCGCGCTGGGACCGTTGATCAAGGCGCCGCGCCGCTATGATGGGCCGTTCGGCAAGAGCGACCGGGCGCTCGGCTTCGGTCTGCTCGCGGTGTTGCTCGGCCTTGGGCTCGAGCCCGGCCCTTGGACGAACGTCTATCTCGGCATTCTGCTGGCGCTGTCAGCTTACACGGTGCTCAATCGCGCGCGGCGCATCGTTGCGGAAGCCAAACCATGACCAGACTCTTCGGCCTGCCCGAGCACGTTGTCTATGCCACTGCCGGGGTGTGGGCGTTGCTGATCGCCGCCACGCTGCTCGTGCTCGTCCTGCGCTGGCGCAAGCCCGGCCATTACGACGAGCTGGTGAGCCGCACCGCCTCGTGGTGGTGGATGATCGGCGCCTTCACCTTCGCCATCGCCGTGAGCGAGACAGTGGCGATCGTGTTCCTCGCCTTCATCTCGTATCTCGCGTTGAAGGAGTATTTGTCGCTGATCCCGACGCGGCGCATCGACCGCGGGCTCTTGCTGTTCGCCTATCTCGCCATTCCCATCCAGTATTATTGGGCGGCCATCGACTGGTACAACATGTTCCTCGTGTTCGTGCCGGTGTGGCTGTTCCTGTTCTTTCCGGCGCTCATGGCGTTTCGCGGGGAGACGCGCGGTTTTCTAAGCGCCGTCGGGACGCTGTCCTGGGGGCTGATGCTCACCGTGTTCTGCTTGAGCCACATGGCCATGCTGCTTGTCTCGGGCGAGGTGCATAACCCGGTGGCCGGCGGCGTCGGGCTCTTATTCTTTCTCGTCGTGCTCACCCAGTTCAACGACGTTGCGCAATACACCTGGGGGAAGCTTTTGGGCCGCCACAAGGTGACGCCGCAAGTGAGCCCGAAGAAGACCTGGGAGGGGCTCGTCGGCGGCGTGCTGACCACGGTGGCTTTGGCCGCGGTCATCGGGCCGTATCTCACGCCCATGGATGTGCTGTGGTCGGCGCTGGCCGGCCTCGTGCTCGGTGTCGCCGGCTTCCTCGGCGATATCACCATCTCCGGGATGAAGCGCGATCTCGGCGTGAAGGACACCGGCGGGCTCATCCCGGGCCATGGCGGCATTCTCGATCGCGTCGACAGCCTGACCTATGCGGCGCCCGCCTTCTTCCATTTCTTCCGCTACTTCTTCACGCCATGAGACCCGCCCCATGAGCAAGAACCCGCTCATCAGGGTGATGCGCTTTCTGTTCTTCGCCGTCGTGGTGCGGGCGGTGATCCTGGTGGCGCTGGGCCTCACGGTGCGGCATCGCGAGCGCTTGCCGAAAGACGGACCGGCGGTGCTCGCCGCCAATCACAATTCCAATCTCGATGCGCTGGCGCTGATGTCGTTGATGCCGCTTAAACTCCTGCCGAAGCTTCGGCCAGTGGCGGCGGTGGACTACTTCTTCACCAGCAAGGCGCGCGGCTGGTTCGTCACCCATATCATCGGCATCATCCCCGTGGTGCGCGGGAGCGCGCGCAAAGGCGTGAATCCGCTTGTCGCCTGCGAAGAGGCGCTCGACCGGGGCGAGATCCTGGTGCTGTTCCCGGAAGGCTCGCGCGGCGATCCGGAGAAGCTCGGCCGCCTCAAGACGGGCATCGGACATTTGGCCTGCGCCCGGCCTGACGTGCCCATCATTCCCGTCTATATGCACGGTCTGGGCAAGGCGCTGCCCAAGGGCTCGTCGCTGCTTGTGCCGTTCAACTGCACGGTCAATGTGGGCGAACCGCTCCACGGCACCGGCAGCTACAACGCGTTCATGAAGGCGTTCGAGGCGCGGATCACCGCGCTCGCCGCGGAGGACAAGCATCCGGACTGGGATTAGGGGCCCGCACGCTTGACCCTTCGCCACGATTCGACCAACCGTTCGAGGCAGATTCGTCGCCGAAGGAGGGCCGATCTCTTGCTCCGCTACGGGACTGCACTGCTGCTGATGACGCCATTGCTGGCGCCGCTCGCCGCCGCCCACGCCGATCCTGGCCGCATTGCCATCATCGACACCTCCCACAACGTCACGCCTCATCTGCCGCAGCTGCGTGCGCGGGCGTCAAGGTGATCGGCCGCTATCTCGGCCGTTGCGCCCAATGGAGGGGCAAGCGGCTCATCGACACGGCCGCGCCGGGCAACCAGGGAGCGAGATCGACGCGATCCTCGATCACGGCTTCGCGGTGCTGTCGATCTACCAATATCTCTCGAGCAGCAAATACAAGTTCGAGGGCAAGAGCTTTGACAGCAAGGGCAAGCTGTTCACCCTCAAGGACGCCAATTGCGCGAGGCCGGCCAACCCGCCGCATTCGACGAAGACCGAAGCGGAGCTCGATTCACGCGCCGCGGTGGCGCAGGCGCGCGCGCTTGGTCAGCCGTCCAGCACCGCGATCTATTTCGGCGTCGATTTCAACTTTGATCGCAGCGACACGGCGACAGCCAAAAAGATGGTCGAGTATTTCACGGTGGTGAACCGCAATCTGCGTGAGGCCGGCTATCTGGTCGGTGCGTACGGGAGCGGTGACGCGCTGATGTTGCTCCAGCGGCAACGGCTGATCACTTCACCTGGCTTTCCGCGTCGCGGTCGTTCGGGGGATCGTCGGCCTTCCATAATTCCGGGCAGTGGCATCTGTTTCAGAACTGGACCGATACCACGTGGTTCGCGCGCAAGACAGGCGGCAAGTGCCGGGGCGGGCTCCCGCTCGATACCGACATCCAGAATGCCGCCTTCGCCGGCCAATCGATCGGCTTCTGGACCCGAGCGGGACCGTATGCGGTGCCCAAGGCGCGGACCGAGGCGATCTACAATCAGCGGCGCTTCGCCTGCAATGGCCATGCGCTGATCCGGGCCACGGGCGCGCTCCCGCCGGGACCGCTGGCGAGCACCGATCATTGCGGCAGGCCCTATACGCGTTGCGAGCCGGGACTGACGAAGGGGGTCGTGGCGCAGATCTGTTACGCCAATACGGCGCGCATCGGCGAGCATAACGGCGTGCTGGTTCGCGTGGACTATGACGACGACGGCGCCTTCGACGGATGGACGATGATCGACAACCTCTCGCGGTCGTTCTCGACCAAGCCGCATTACATCAAGGATCAGACGGCGCGGCGGAGCGCGGTGTGTCCGTGACCACACTGCTAGGACCTGAGCACCGTCTTCTTTGCAGCGCTTTTCCTTTTTGCAGCACTTTTCTTCTTTGTTCCTGGCTTTTTCGGAGCCCGAACCCGAGTCTCTTCGTCGCCACAGATAGTATCTCCCTCTCCATTTGGCTTAGGTTCGCTCGAGGGGGATGCCTGAGATTCCTTATTCTTGGCTAATAGAAATTTCTTTTCAAGATCAGCGAAGAATTTCTGGCCCGCCTTGTTAAGAAAACTACGACGATATTTTGTACCGGTTACTCTTTCGTTCTCTGCTAGACCATGCGCCTGCAATTTAGGAAGCACGTTAAAGTAGTGAAACCGTGACAGCTCCGACATTCCAATCCCGTTGCTAACCCCGTTAATGAGCGTGTCTCTATTGGCGTAAGCAATGTCGAACAAGGTCCTCGTATCTAATTTTTTATTCTTGGTTATCTCAGCTGGAATTTCAATTTCAATTGACTCCAAGATCTGTAAGAGTTCGTTACTCTCAGCGTCTCTAATACGTTGCTTGGACTCTGCAGCTCTTTCAATATTCTGCAGGCGCTCGGTTAAAGTTGCGTTCTCCTCTCTCAGTCTTCTGATTTCTTCATTTAGGGTCTTCGTATCCTCCACATCATCGGCCGCGATCCAGCCGCGGAGGTCTTGATTTGTTGCATAGTCAGACAAGCTCTCGTACACGCACAATTTCACATCTTTTGGATCGGCAAAAAAAGAAGATATATTACTCAAGACTTTCTTGCGAAAACGCTTAAGACCTTGCGGATCTGTAGTTTCAATATGCGCTGTACCACCCGACTTGGCCTTAGACTCGATTGCATCCTCAGTGATAACGACGGCAAACGTAGGCTTTCCTTGAGAAATAGCGTAATCATACTCAAGCTCGGTATAGCTGAGAGAGGAGTTTGGTTCGATTGATCCATATCTGGCACCGAGAATCAGCATGTAGAGGTCGCTCTCGTCGATCCATCTCTCGATGGTCTTCATCTGTGACTGATCACCGGCCGTAAACAGTTCCATCCCAGCGGGTATGTGGCCGGCCTTGAGAATGGCCGCAACCGCAGCCTGACGTTCTTCGAGCAGGTCAGTAAATGTGCTGGATACGAAAACCTGTAGCTTGCGTTTTACGACCATTTCTTCCGAATTCCCCTGTGAGTTGTAGACAATGTCTGAGTCATAGATGCGGTGTCTAGGGAAACGTTCAGCGGGGGATGAGCGGGTTGCCTATCTCGACAAGGGCCATGATCAAGCTCGCGCAAGCGAGAAACGCGCTGATCGTGCGGACATGGTTCCACAGGGACCACGACGCCTGGAACCGCTTCCACAGATCGCGAGCATCTTTTGTGTCGGGCGCAACCGCGATCAGTTCTCTGTTGAAGGGCACATTGCGCATCATGGTGACCGCGAATGTGCCCACTAGGAAGAGCAGCGTGCCGGCCAGCAGATAGCAGGATCCCGGCGCGCCCCATTGCAACAGCGCGATCGCTGCAAGAACGACGCACAGCGCGGCGGTGCCGAAAAACAAGATAAGAAAAACAGGCCATTTGATCGCGACGGTGATGGCTTGCATGGCGACGATGCCGCGCTCCGCCGATAGGCCGCCCAACGCCCTCATCAGGAAAGCGGAGAAGGCGAAGAAATTTCCGGCGAGCAGCGCCGTCCCCAGCGCCGCCAGAAACGTCACCACGAAAATAAATTCTTCCATGCCCCGCGCGTCCCCCTATTGCGTGGAGCCTACCACGCGGGACTTGTGCATTTGACCCCTTTGGGATTGGCCTTGGTGATCTTGCCGGGCATCGGCTCGGGTTTAGGCTCGGGCTTGGCCTCGCTCGCGGTCTCGGACTCAGACTTGGGAGGCGCGGTTTCGGTTTTAGGTTCGGCTTCCGCCTCCGGGTTGGGTTTGGGCGGAACTTCGATCTCCCAGGCGCGGCGCACCTCGGTCCACCATTCCTTGTCTTCCAGCCCGCGCGTCTCGGCAACGAAGCGCAACGTAAAGTCCTCGCCCTGCATGCAAGAGGTGGAAATCACGTAGCCCTTCCACGGCTTGGAGATGATCAAGCGTCGGTGACCACGTAGTCCTTGTTCGACACCTTACTGGTGACCACCAGGGAGGTGCCGTCTTCGCGCTGATACTGATTCACATAGACAGGCGGCGAGACAAGTCCGCCACCGAAATTGGTCCATCCTTCGATCTCGAGCTCGCCCGAATAGGACTTGCCCAACAGGCTCTTGGCGAGGCTCTCATCTGGGTCCTCATCCTCCGCCACGGCCTCCTCATCGACCGGGGCTTCTGGCTCGGCACGTGCCGGGCCCGTGACGAGAAGGCCGGCGAGGCAAGCCACCGCCAAGGACGTCAAAATGGTATGATACATGGGCTCATCCCTCGACCCGGTTGTCCGTCACGCGGCCCCAAGTCTATTCACAATCGCGGCAAAATTCGTCCCTAAACCCGGTCCCCATGTCCCGGTCCATGTCCCCCCGATTTTCTCCTGCATTCGCGCTCAAGGCGCTGCTCGCTCTGTCCCTGACGGTCTGCGTGGCCGTGCCCGCGCCTTACGCCGCACCCATCCCGGCGGGCTGCGGCAGCAAGCGTCTGGACCGCATGGTCGGGCAGATGATCCTGGTCGGCTTCCCCGGCGACGACGAGAACGATGCCGGGGTGAAGGCCGTTCGCGCACAGCTGAACAAGGGCACGATCGGCGGCGTGGTGCTGTTCCCTGAAAACATCCATCGGCGCAAGCAGCTGAAGCACCTCATTGCCTTCCTGCGCAACGCGCATTCCAACCCGCGGCCGTTCATCGCCGTGGATCAGGAAGGCGGCAAGGTTCAGCGGCTCAATCCATGGAACGGGTTCAAATGGTTTCCGGCGGCCGCGAAAGTGGCCCGCGATCCGAGCTATGCCTCGCCGGAGGCTGCGATGCAGCTCTACGGCGAGATGGCGGCGGAGCTCGCAGATGCGGGCTTCAACATGAATCTCGGCCCCGTGGTCGATCTCAATACCAATCCGGGCAATCCGGTGATCGGCGCGCGGGGCCGCAGCTTCGGCGCGGACCCCGATGCCGTCACGTCGCTCGCCGCATCGTTCATCAAGGCGCATCGCGCCGCGAACATCGTCACTGTGGCCAAGCATTTCCCGGGGCACGGGTCGAGCGCGGTGGACAGCCACAAGCGCCTGGCGGATGTCTCGCAGACTTGGCGCGAGGCGGAGCTCGAGCCCTATCGCCGTCTCGCCGAGGACGGACTGCTCGACGCGGTGATGATCGGGCACCTCTATCACCCGCGCTTCAGCGATCTGGAAGATTTGCCCGCGTCACTCTCCGCCAAGGCGCCGCGCGCGCTGCGCAATACGAGCTGGCTCGACTTCGACGGCGTCATCATGAGCGACGATATGGAGATGGGCGCGGTGCGCGACGACTTCACGCCGGAAGAGTTGGCGGTGAAGGCTGTCAAAGCCGGCACCGACATTGTCGTGTTCTCCAACGTGCAGGCGGAGGAGCCGCAGCTCGGGGTGCGGATTCATCGTGCGCTGGTCGAGGCGGTGTGCGACGGACGACTCTCGCGCAGCCGCGTCACGGACGCCTATAGACCGAATCATGAGCTCGAAGCAGCGCCTGGACGCGGAATCAGTGATAGGTATCGTGCTCGGTCGCGTCCCACAGCACATAATAGGAATACGCCGTGTAGCCGAGAATGATGGGCAAGAGCGGGATCGCGCCATACAGCATGAAGAGCTGCGATTTGGGGGCGGCGGCCGCCTCCCAGATCGTGA
>NZ_LPWD01000032.1 GCF_001723295.1 Methyloceanibacter marginalis | reverse complement strand
AGCCGATCTCGGGCCGCGTCTCGAGCACGTGGATCGCAGCGCGCAGCAGCCAGTAATTGATCTCGCGCGAGTAGATCGGCGGCGCTTCGCCGAGAATCTTCTCCCAGTCGCCGTCGGGGGCTTCCGCAGCCAGAAGGATTTCCGCGCCACGGCCAAGCAGCGCCGTCGTCTTCTTTTTGCTGGTGAGAAGAGCCGAGCGCACGCCGGCCTGGCCGGCGCGTCGAACAGGGTCGGCGCGCAAACCAGCGCGGCGTCCTCAAGATACTCCTCCTGGCCGGTGTCCTCGTCGAGGAAGGAGTTCCCTACCACGCCGTGGTCCTTCGGCCAGCTCCCGCAGCAGATGGAGGCGTTATTGGCGTTGGTCACCGTCGGCAGCACCGCCTCCACCTCGGCGAAGACGCCGCCCTCGGCCCAGCCCTTCAGCGTCGGCATCGAGCTTTGGCCGTAATAGTCGAGGCCTAGGCCGTCGCACATCAGAACCACCACGCGCTGAGGCTGGGGGGTCCCTTGGGATACGGTGCTGTGATCGGTCATTGTCCTACCTCGGTGGCGTTGCTATGCATGGCACAAGACTACGCTTCCACAGATGTCTATACAAGTTCAGGTCCCTCTTTACACCCTCCTCCGTGTCAGCTGTATGACTCTCGGACACATTTCTGCATGACGGCCCCGGTTTTCACGCTCTCGGATGAGGCCGAGACCCGTCAGAGGCCCCTTTGGCTCCAGGTGGAAGACGCCATCGTGCGGGCGATCAGCGCCGGGAGGTTGAAGCCGGGGGAGCAGCTTCCCGGCGAGCACCAGCTGGCCGAGGAACTCGGCATTCACAGGCACACCGTGCGGCGCGCGATCGAATCGCTCGGCGGCCGCGGGCTTCTGGAGGTGCGGCGGGGCCGAGGCACATTTGTCGCCGCGCGCCCGATCGCCTATCGGGTCGGCGGCCACTCGCGCTTCACCGGCAACATCGAGGCGGCCGGCCTCGTCCCGTCCGCGCGCGTGCTGCGCTCAGGCATCGTCAAGGCGACGAAGGACGTTGCCGACAATCTCGATCTCAAGCCGGGCGACAAGGTCACGGCGCTTGAGCTCCTGCGCATGGGCGACGGTATCCCGATCCTCATTGCCCGGCATTACATGCCGGCGGATCGTTTCCCCGATTTCGCCGAGCGGTTCGAGAAGATCCAGTCGATCACCAAGACGTTCGCCAGCTACGACGTCATCGGCTACCGCCGCCGGGCAACGCGGCTTGCGGCCCGTCAGCCCACGCCGCAGGAAGCAGTGGACCTTCGTCAGCCGCGCAGTGCGCCGGTGCTTGTGTGGGGCAGCGTCAATGCCGACCCGCAGGGGCGGCTGATCAACTACGATTCGAGTGTGTTCGCCGCGGCGCGTGTCTCGATCGTGATCGAAGAAGAAGACTAAAGCGGGTGCAGGAGCCTAGAACGGCCAGGGATTGCGCCGCTCTGTGCGCCGCGTATAGGTCGGCGCAACGCGGCGCCGCGTGGTTGCCCGCCGCTTCTTGACCGCGCGGGCGAAACGCTCGCCCGCTCGACCTTGGCCGGCTTGCTCGTATCCCACACCAGGAAATCCGCGCCCTTCGGCAAGGTCGCCGAATTGATGGCGGTGTCGGCCACGATCATCGAGGAGCCCGGAGTCAGGCGCTCGGAGAGGTTCCGGCGAAGCTCATCCGGAATTTCGATACGGTCGAGCACAGCCGTCGAGTCCTCGCCGTCTTTGAGGTTGATCCCCATCCACTGCGCCTCGGTGGCCCCTTGCTCGAAGTGCATCACGGTGAACACGTGAGTGCCAAGGGGCTCGTCCGGGTTGCGAAAGGTGACAGGGGCATCGAGAACACTGGCGAACTTCTGACGGACGAAGAGATGGCCTTGCGGCGGCATATCCTTGCCCGCGGCAGCATAGATCTTCTTCTCCACATCGTCGGTGAACGCGCCGGTCTGGGGCATGTCGTTCGCCTCTTGGAACGCCTTGATGGCTCTGGCGGTCAAGGTTCCGAAGGTACCGTCGAAGTTCTGCGGCTCCAGATAACCCATGGAGGCCAGCATGTACTGGGCGTCGCGCAGGCCATCCCGATTGGTCCGGCGCGTGATCAGGATGCGCAGCGGTTCGGGAGAGCGCGGCTCGGCGGCCTCGACCGCGGCAGCGGCGGCCCCGGCGACAAGCTTGGCTGCCATGACCGAGGGCTTCTCCGGCGGCAGCGGCGGATGGTCGTTCAAACCTACGATGGCCAGGGAGAATGACACAGGCTCGACCGGCGGCGTGGACAAGGCCGAGGCGGAGACCGTCAGAATCGGACCGGCTTTCGGCTCTTCAGTCCGCTGGGGCTCCGGCGCGGCTGTCGCGACGACAGCCGCGGCTGCGCCACCGTGCTCGCCGAAAGAGAAACAACCGGGCTCGACGGCACCAAAGGCGCGTCAGCCGGAGCGGCAAGACGGTCCTGTTGCTTCGCGAAGTCGGGCGTCACAGCTTCGGCATGTTTGTTCGCGGCGTTGGCCGTGGGCTTGGCGGCGTGCGCGCCATTGTCCAGCGGGGGGACGGCGTGGGATCGATCGCGTGCTCGCGGGTATCTTCGAGCATGGCGACGGCGATCGGGCGCTTGCTCGGCGCGGACGTCTCCGCGTGAACCGCAAACGGAGCGGCGATCTGAGTTTCCTGATCTGCTTGGGGCTCAATAGATCCGGCTTTCGCCAACACCACGGGAAGGCGGGTTTTTGAGGCCGGAACCGCGTCGTTGCTCGACCGGCGCATCGTCGCAGGCTGGACATTTTCCTGCTTCACCAGCGTGGGCGGCGAGGGCAGCGGCAAGGGCTGCAACAGCGCGGGATGGTCCACCAGCTGGGGCTTCACCCTGCTGCGCGCGACCACCACCTGCCCGCCGACATCCGTCATGGAGAACAGCTTCGGTGCGAAGGAATAGGGCAGGCGGATACAGCCATGGGAGGCCGGGTAACCCGGTACCACGCCCGCATGGAGTGCCGTGCCGGACCAGGTCAGGCGCTGCATCCAAGGCATGGGCGCGCCGTTATAGAGATTGGAGTAGTGACGCCGGCGCTTCTCAAGGATGCTGAACACGCCGGCTTTCGTGGAATAGCCGCGCTTTCCGGTGGAGACACTGGTGCTCGTAATGAGCGTTGTGCCCCGGTAGACGTCGGCCTTCTGGTTTCCGAGCGAGACGACGATCGTCATTGGCTGGTTGGCATCGGCCCCGGGCGCCTCCTCGCTGTTCGCGGGCACAACCGTGACCGTCGCCGCGAGAGCCGCGGCGCCAGCAAAAACCGAAAGAGTGGAAAGAGTCCGCTTGGCGGCGTTCGCCGCCTCGTCCCCCATCATACGCATACGCAACACCGTACTCGCTCCCCGTAAAAAATCGGTCCCATAGCGAGCCTCCCGAGTCCCCAAAACGACTCACGAATCACACTAGAAGAGGCCCTAGACTTTGACTAGCAAAGCCTTCGGATTACCTAACGTCCTCCGTGACTTGTGGGATTCCGGTGGACGTCTGTCCATCATGGAAAAAATCTCGTAACTGCCGGGACTTAGTTGGCGCGAAACACACGGTGGCGGAAGAGAAGCGGGTGCCGTCACGGGCCAAGACTTAAAGAAACTTGGCCGTTGTTTCATTCTCGCAACACTGAAAGAGCCTATTTGCCCGCTTCTAGGCAGGGGCCCGCGCGCGGACGGGACACAAGTGGTTCCCAGGGGGTGGCCAGGAGAGTCTGAGCCATTAGGTTAGGCCGCCAGGTAACCAGACGAAGGCAGCATGACCGGTATCGACAGCGTCACGAAACTTCTCGAGAGCGAGGTCTACGGCAACGGCTTGACCCAGTGGGGCATTGCGGCCGCCCTCAGCGTGGCGACGCTGACCGTGGCCCTTCTGGTGCGGCTCTTCCTATCGCGCAGCCTCCCCGCTCCGCAGGTCGGCAAGGACATCCATTGGCCGGAGGTGCTGCACGAACTCGTCGCCCGCACGTGGACGTTGTTCCTGATCATCGCTGCCATCTACGTCGGCACGACGCTGCTCGACCTGCCGGACGCCGTCCATCGCCTCATATCCTCGGTCTTCATCGTCGCCTTGTTCGTCCAGTTGGCTGTCTGGGCCGACCGTATCGCCTCGGCGATCCTTGCCTGGCGCCTGTCGGCGTTGAAGAGCCGAGCCACGACCCGCAATGCGCTGGCGTTGATCCAGTTCGTCGTGCGCGTCGCGGTTTGGTCGCTCGCGCTTCTGCTGATCTTCGAAAATCTCGGCTTCGACGTCACCGCGCTGGTTGCCGGCCTTGGCGTTGGCGGCATCGCCGTGGCGCTCGCGGCGCAGAGTGTGCTCGGCGACCTGTTTTCTTCCCTGGCCATCGTTCTGGACCGGCCGTTCGAGGTCGGTGACTTCATCGTGTTCGGCGATCAAAGCGGCACCGTGGAGAAGATCGGCATCAAGACCACACGCATCCGCGCGTTGTCCGGGGAGCAGATTGCGGTCTCCAACAGCGACCTCGTCCAGACTCGCGTTCACAACTTCAAGCGTATGCAGGAGCGGCGCATCGTGCTTGTGCTCGGCGTCACCTACGACACGCCCGCCGATAAGCTCGAACGCATTCCGGAGATGGTGAAAGCCATCGTCGAGGCGCGGGAAGGCGTCCGCTTTGATCGGGCCCACTTTCGCAGCTTTGGCGGTTCGGCGCTTGAGGTCGAGGTGGTCTACTGGGTGCTGAGCGGCGACTACACCGTCTATATGGACTGCCAGCAGGCCATCAATTTCGCGATTTTCCGCGCCTTCGAGGAGGACGGCATCGAGTTCGCATTCCCGTCGCAGACGCTCTACGTGCCAAGCCTCGAGAGCGCGCTCGACGCCATGGCGAACAATGCCGATAAGGAGGCTTCCTCGGCCCAGAGCTAGACCGAACCTGGTGTTGAAAGCGCTTGCCACCGCCCCGGGCTGTCAATACACGGGTTTGCGGTTCGCGCTTCAAGGGAGGACGACATGCTGGCAGTCGCGCGTGTTTGGGCTGGACCCACGGGTCGGGCCGCGATCCTCATGCTAGCGGGCCTCGTTCTAGCCGGCTGCGGCATCAACCAAATTCCTACCCTCGACGAGCAGGCAAAAGCGGCTTGGAGCGAGGTGCTGAATCAGTATCAACGCCGCGCCGATCTCATTCCCAATCTCGTGGAGACCGTGAAGGCTTTCGCCGAGCAGGAGAGCAAGGTCCTCACCGAGGTGGTCGAAGCCCGCGCCAAGGCGACCCAGGTGCAGATCCCGCCGGATATCCTCACCAACAAGGCGGCCTTCGACAAATTCCAGGAGGCGCAGAACAATCTTTCCGGCGCACTCGGTCGTTTGCTCGTTGTCGTCGAGCGCTATCCCGACCTGAAGTCAAACCAGAACTTCCTCGCGCTTCAGTCGCAGCTCGAAGGCACCGAAAACCGGATCGCCATTTCCCGGCGCGACTACATCGTCGCGGTGAAGGACTACAACACCGAACTCCGCACCATCCCCGGACGCTGGTGGCGCGCACTGCTCTATCCCGACTCCGAGCCAATGCAGAACTTCTCCGTCGCGGAGGAGACAACGCAGGTGCCGAAGGTCGAGTTCTAGGCCGACCAGGCGAAACGCCGGGCCAAACGAGGATTTCATGGCCGCAATCACGCTGCGCTCCATGATTTTTCGCGCGGTCCTGCTGGCCGTTGCGCTGGGCTCTGCAATTCTTCCGGCGTCGGCTGAGCCGACTTTTCCCACGCTCTCCGGGCGTGTAGTGGACGACGCGAACCTGCTGAGCCCCGAAGACGAGCAGACGCTCACGGAAGAGCTGAAACAGCTCGAGGACAAAAGCTCGGACCAGCTCGTGGTCGTCACGCTGCCGTCGCTGCAGGGCTACACCATCGAGGATTTCGGCTATCGACTCGGCCGGCATTGGGGCATCGGCACCAAGGCGCTCGACAACGGCGTGCTGCTCATCGTGGCCCCCAACGAGCGCAAGGTCCGCATCGAGGTGGGCTACGGGCTCGAGCCGCTCCTCACCGACGCGCTGTCGAAGATCATCATCGAGAACGGGATCCTGCCGCGCTTCCGCACCGGCGACTTTTCGGGCGGCATCAAGGACGGTGTGCGCGACATCGCCCTAGCCTTGACCGGCGACACCGCGGAGCTCGAGCGCGCGCCAAAGCCCGTCATGACGCCGACAAGCCCACCATCGATTGGTTCACGGTACTGTTCTACATCGCGATCTTCCTGCTCATCATCTACCCCCGCCATAGCGCCTATGTTGCGCCGAGCGGCAAGCAGGCGGAGCGGCCGGTCCACCTGGAGTTCGGGCGGTGGCGGCTGGAGCGGCGGTGGCAGTGGCGGCGGGTTTTCGGGCGGCGGCGGCGGTTTCGGCGGCGGCGGCTCCTCGGGCAGCTGGTAGGATCGAGGTCCACATGAAGCCCTTCACCTCCGAAGAATTTGCCTCCATCGCCGGCGCCATCACCCGCGCCGAGAAAACCACGAGCGGCGAGATCGTCGTCGTGGTGGCCCGCGCCTCGTCCACCTATCGCTATTTCGCCTTGATGTGCGTGGCGTTGACCGCACTCGCCGTGCCGCTGCCCCTCATCCACTTCACCAAGTGGCCGATCGAATATGTCTATCTTTTGCAGCTCGCGGTGTTTGCTCTCGGCGTCGTGGTCGTGCAGTGGGAAGCGTTCCGCGTCGCCATCGCGCCGCGCGCGCTCAAGCATGCCCGGGCACACCTGCGCGCCGTCGAGCAATTCCTGGTGCAGAATCTGCACACCACCGAGGGCCGAACCGGCGTGCTGATCTATGTGTCGGACGCCGAACGCTACGCCGAAGTGATCGCCGATGACGGCATCTACAAGAAGGTGAGGCCCGGCGTGTGGGACGATCTCATCGCCGCGCTGACCGAGGAAATCGGCAAAGGCACGCGCACGGAGGGCTTCATCGCCGCCATCGAGACTTGCGGCGCGATTCTCGCCGAGCATTTTCCACCGGGGGTGGGCGACCATGACGAGCTTCCCAACCATTTGATCGTGCTCGATGTCGCAGAGCCCGCGTAAGGCCGAAGCGCTCGCGACCCTTCAGACCGTGCCCAGGCGCGGCCTCGTCGGCTGGGTGCTGTTCGATTGGGCGACGCAGCCTTTCTACACCCTCGTCGTCACCTTCCTGTTCGCGCCCTATTTCGTGAACGGCTTCATGGACGATCCCGCGCACGGCCAAACGATCTGGGCTTATGCTACGGGCGCCGCCCAGCTGATCGCCGCGGCCCTCGCGCCGGTACTCGGTGCCATCGCCGATGCAGGGCTCCCGCGCAAACCCTGGATCGCCGGCTTCTCGGTGCTGCTGGTCGCAGGCCTCAGCGGCTTGTGGTTCGCGATCCCCGGCGATCTCTCGCTCGTGCCCGTCGTGCTATTGTCTTTCGGCCTCGCCACCATCGGGGCCGAGCTCGCCACCGTATTCAACAACGCAATGATGCCGGGCCTCGTCTCGGGCAAGAGGCTCGGCACGTTGTCCGGCCTCGGCTGGGCCGTGGGCTATGTGGGCGGCTTGGTCAGCCTGGCGCTGATCGCGGGCCTCATCGTCACCGATCCGAACACCGGCAAGACTCTATTCGGCTTGCAGCCCGTCTTGGCGCTCGACGCCGCGACGCGCGAAGGGGATCGGCTGGTCGGGCCCTTCTCGGCCCTATGGTATCTGGTTTTCGTCCTGCCGCTCTTCCTGTTCACGCCGGACCGGCCGGACGCGCCGCTTCAGGGCGGTGCGGTGCATGCGGGGTTGCGGCGGCTGGTCCGCTCGGTCAAGGACCTGGTGCGCGAGCACGGCCCCATCGCACTCTTCTTATTGGCCCGCATGCTCTATGCGGACGGGCTCGGCGCCGTGTTCGCTTTCGGCGGCATCTATGCGGCGAGCGTGTTCGGCTGGGGCGCCGCGGAGCTCGGCCTGTTCGGCATCGTGCTCACCGTCGCCGGCACCATTGGCGCACTCACCGGCGGTCTGCTCGACGACCGCTTGGGCTCCAAGGCCGTGATCGTCACCGCGCTTCTCTTCTTTATTGCGGGCTCGCTCGGCGTGCTCTCGATTGACGCCGACGAGGTCCTGTTCGTCGTTCCCGTAACGTCCAAAGCAGATGGCAGCGGACTGTTCGCATCCGCCGGCGAGCAGGCCTATCTCGCCTTCGCCGTTCTCATCGGCCTCTCGGCGGGCCCGATCCAGGCCTCGAGCCGCACCCTGCTGGCCCGGCTCTGCCCCCCGGAGAAAACCACGGAGTTCTTCGGTTTCTTCGCCTTTTCCGGCAAGATCACCGCGTTTGCCGCGCCGCTCGCCATCGGCCTGGTCACCGCGCTGACAGACAGCCAACGGCTCGGCATCTCGGCCGCCCTCGCCTTTCTGATCGGCGGGCTCGTATTGCTGCTCTGGGTGCGCGCGCCGCGTTGACGGCACGCGTGTGCGCCGCTGCAAAGCAAATCGATGAAAGCGACGTGCGCCGTAGCAAAGTTGCGGCGTCGGGCTAAGTTGTCTCGCTGGGGTACGATCAGGACTGAGATCGGGGGGACGATCATGAGACAGATTGGAGTCGTTGCGGCGCTTTTCGCGGCCTTGGTTTTCGCCGCGTGCGAGCAACCGAAGGACGAAGACGCAAAAGAACCTGCGGAGCAGCCGGCCACCGAAGCGCCGGCCGAGGACGCCGCGCCCGCAGACGGACGCCGCACCGGCCGAGGAACCCGCGGACGAAGCGCCTGACGGGACCATGGACGAAGAGCCGGCCGACGAGCCTGCCGCCATGGATGAGCCCGCGGACGAACCTGCGGCCGAGGATGCTGCGCCCGCCGAAGAGCCGGCAGCGGAAGCGCCTGCCGAGGACGCGACCGACGAACCCGAGGCGATGATGGAAGAAGAGGCCACGGAGGAGGTCATCTCCGTGCCGCCCACGGTTTCCGAGGACGCGCCGTCCGAGCCTCATGCGGGCGAGGATCCGTCGCCGAACCAGCCGCAGCCGGTGGTGCCGGACGAGGCGATGGAGTCCGAAGGTGAAGCGGTGATGGAAGAGGACACCATGGAAGTCGAGACGCCTGACGGCGACGCCGTCATGGAAGAAGACACCATGGAGGTCGAGACCCCTGAAGGCGAAGCCGTGATGGAGGAAGACACCATCGTCGTCTCACCTGAAGTCTCCGAGGATGCGCCGTCTGAACCGCACAAAGGCGAGGGCCCGTCGCCCAGCCAACCGCAGCCGGTTTATCCGGACGGGGAGCCGGAAGGCCTCTAGGCTCCAAGGATCGAGATCAAAGCAAAGGCCTCCCCCTCGGGAGGCCTTTTTTGGTGTATGTGACGCCGCGATCTCCGAACGCGCGATCTTGCGGCCCCATCGTCCGGATGCACTATGATGGGCAAAGTCTGATTGTGGGTGATGACAAATGAAAGCACGCATCAAATGGGTCGAGGATCGCACGTTCGTCGGCGAGTCCGGCAGTGGGCACAAGATCGTGTTTGGAACGGCCCACGGACCCGATGGCCTCAAGCCAGGACCAAGCGCGATGGAGTTGGTGCTGATCGGCATGGGCGGCTGTTCGGCGTATGACGTGGTCCATATCCTCGAGAAGGGCCGCGAGGCGGTCGAGGACGTCGCCGTCGAACTTGAAGCCGAGCGCGCGGAGACGGACCCGAAGGTCTTCACCCGCGTCCATATGCGTTTCGTGGTGAAGGGGCGGGCGCTTGCGCCGAAGAAGGTTGAGCGCGCCATTGCCCTATCGGTCGAAAAATACTGCTCGGCCTCGGCCATGATCGCCAAGACGGCCACAGTCACCCACGACTTCGAGGTCGTCGATACCGCCGCAGGTGCGGGGTCCATCGAGACGACGTCCAAGACCTAGGCTGTCGCCGCCGGGCCATTCGTATCGGCGAGCACGCGTTCTAGGCCTTGTGTCCCTGGATGTAGTGCTCGAGCTGGTCGATGATGAATTCCTGATCGCGGATAATGCTGTTCACCATGTCGCCGATCGAAACGATGCCAACGACTCGTCCATGCTCGACGACCGGAAGATGACGCACGGTCTTTTTCGTCATCACCGCCATGCATTCCTCGACGGTCTGGTCCGGTTGCACGCAGATCACGTTGGTCGACATGACGTCCCGCACCAAGGTTTGCGCGGACGTCCTGCCCTTCAAGGCAATTTCGCGGGCGTAGATCCGCTCGGTGATGATCCCGACAAGCTTCTCGTCTGCCAGCACGACCAGCGAACCGATGTTCTTCTCCGCCATGATTTTAAGGGCGTCGAAGACGGAGCGTCGGGGCGTATGGAGTGAACGCGGCGGCCCTTCCTATCGAGCAGATGTCTTACTGTCGTCATCCGGCATCACCACAACTCAACAGCTTACTACCGATCCTCCCGGTTGTCCTTGACCCTAGTCAACGATCAGGCTCTCGTCTGGAGACACGACCGCCTTGCCGATCGTGCCGCTGTCGGTGCCGAACCAAACGACGCCGCTCTCCGGATGGTACATCATGTGGCGGATCGTGCCCCCGCCCGATGGCACCGGCCTCACCGACACGATCTTCTCGCTCTTCGTATCGAACCCGACAAACTGATTTGGCTGGGGCCCGGTCTCGACGATCCAGAGCCGCCCGTCGCCGCCAAGCGCCGTGCCGTAGGGCAGGCTCTTGTCGCCCGAGGGCAGGGTCCATTCGGCGAACGCCTCGGTTTTCGGATCGTAACGTCCGAGCTTGCCGCGCGTGTAGTCGGAATACCAGATACGCCCGTCATCGGTGACCTCGAGGCGTCTCGGCCGGGCGCCTTCCTCAGGGATCGTGTATTCGGCGATTTTGAGCGTCTCGGGATCCACGGAGGCAAGCTTGTTGGTGCCGAGCAGCGCGACCCAGGGCGTGCCATCCAGCGCGACCTTGATGCCGTAGGGACGCGCCCCTTCGGTAGGAACGGGCATGAGATCGACCGCGCGGTCGTCCATCGCCATCCGGCCGATGAAATTGCCGTTCTGCACCGTGAACCAGATGTGGCTTTGGTCGGCGTCGAACACGAGCGTGTGCGGGTCCCCCGCCTTCGGGTCGGGCATTTCCACACGCTCGATCTCGTCCTTTTTCGGATCGTAGCGCCCGATATAGGCGTTGCGGTTACCCGCGAACCACACGATCCCGCTCTTGTCGACGATCAGGTTGTGCGGACCCGCCCCTTCGCCGAGATCGCGTTTGCCGAACTTGCCGGTCGAGGGCGTCAGGCGCGCGAGATAGCCGTCCGTTTGGCCGACGAACCAGATTTCGTCCGGACCCGCCGCGAAAGGATCGCGGGGGCGTCCCTCATAGGGCACGTTCCATTCGCGAATCTCGATGGGATTCTGGGTGTCGGCAGAGACGGGCGGCGCCATGAACGAGAACAACAATGCAATCGAGGCGGCGGCGGCAGAGCGGAAGGACGGCGCAAGCATGACGGTCTCCTTGGAACAGCGGTTCGGCCTTACCGATGTCCTAGCCGTCTGATTGGCCGATGGTGTGGCGAAACAAGCCCAGGCGATCAGGACCGCGTGATGGGCTCCGGGGCGCTAATGCCGGAAATGGCGCATGCCGGTGAACACCATGGCGAGGTCCGCCTCGTCTGCCGCCGCAATCACCTCGTCGTCGCGCATCGAGCCGCCCGGCTGGATCACCGCGGTGGCGCCAGTCTCCGCCACCACCTGTAGGCCGTCGGCGAAGGGGAAGAACGCATCCGACGCGGCCACGGCGCCGACCGTCAGTGGGGCGTTCAGGGTGAGCGCGTCCGCCGCGTCTTGAGCCTTGCGCGCGGCGATGCGCGCGGAGTCCACGCGGGACATCTGTCCGGCGCCGATGCCGACCGTGGCTCCGTCCTTAGCGTAGACGATGGTGTTCGATTTCACGTGCTTGGCGACGGCAAGGGCGAACACGAGATCGGCGAACTCCTGGTCGGTGGGTTTCCGCTTGGTCACCACTTTCAGATCGTGCGCGTCGACCATGCCGTTGTCGCGCGCTTGAACCAGGAAGCCCCCGGCAAGCGAGCGGAAGTTCACCCCGTCCGCGCGCGGGTCGGGCAGGCCCCCGGCGAGCAACAGGCGCAGATTCTTTTTCGCGGCGATGATCTCTTTGGCCTCGTCGCTCGCGCCCGGCGCGATGATCACCTCGGTGAAAATCTTGACGATCTCGCTCGCCGCGTCCGCATCGAGGTCCCGGTTCAGCGCCACGATGCCGCCGAACGCGCTCACGGAGTCGCAAGCCAGAGCCTTCTCATACGCTTCGGCAAGCGTCGTCGCGATGGCCACGCCGCACGGGTTGGCGTGCTTGATGATGGCGACGGCTGCCGACTGCTTGGGATCGAACTCGGCGACAAGCTCGTAGGCCGCGTCGGTGTCGTTGAGATTGTTGTAAGACAGCTCCTTGCCTTGCACCTGCACGGCGGACGCCACGCCCGGACGCTGCTCGGCGGTGCGATAGAATGCGGCCCATTGATGCGGATTCTCACCATAGCGCAGCGCGTATTCCAGTGTTCCGGCGAGCACGCGCCTCGAAGGCGTGTGCTCGTCCAGCTCGCCGGCAAACCAGGTGGCGATGGCCCCGTCATAGGCGCCCGTATGGGCGAAGGCTTTCGCCGCCAGTTCCTTGCGAAAGCCAAGGGTGGTCCCGTCGTGGCGATCGATCTCGTTCAGCACGTGCGCATAGTCGGCCGGATCCACCACCACGGCGACGCCCGCATGGTTCTTCGCTGCAGCGCGGATCATGGCCGGCCCGCCGATATCGATATTCTCGATGCAGGTGTCGAAATCGCTCCCGGCGCGCACCGTCGCCTCGAACGGGTAGAGATTGACCACGAGCAGGTCGATGGCCGGGATGCCGTGCTGTTCGAGCGCGGCTTCGT
>NZ_LPWD01000031.1 GCF_001723295.1 Methyloceanibacter marginalis | reverse complement strand
CTCACTGGGGTCGAGGCGGCGCAAGGTTTCGACCCGGACGAGGTGCTGCGCCTGGCCGCGGCGCTTGAGACAGGCAGCGAGCATCCCCTGGCCGAAGCCATCCTGAGGGGCGCGGAGGAGAAGGGACTGAGACCTGAGAAGACCCGAGACTTCGAGGCGGTCACTGGTCAAGGGGTCAAAGGCCGTGTCGGCGACCGCAACGTCCTGTTTGGCAATGCGCGCTTGATGGCGGCGGCAAGCATCGACGTCTCCCCGCTCGAAGGGAAAGCGGACGAACTCCGCCAAGGCGGCGAGACGGTGATGTTCTTAGGCGCCGGCGGCAAGCTTGCCGGCATCTTTGCCGTGGCCGACCCCATTAAGGAGAGCGCGGCGGAAGCGATAGCCGCGCTGCATGCGCTGGGCTTGCGGATCGTCATGGCGACCGGCGACAACGCAACGACCGCCAAGGCCGTCGCCGCCAAGCTCGGCATCGACGAGGTTCATGCCGGCCTCAAGCCGGAAGAAAAATTGACCCTGATCGAAAATCTTCAGCACGGCGGCGCCGTCGTCGCCATGGCCGGGGACGGTATCAACGACGCGCCGGCATTGGCGAAGGCGGATGTCGGGATCGCCATGGGCACGGGCGCGGATGTAGCCATGGAAAGCGCCGGCCTTACGCTGCTCAAGGGTGATTTGCGCGGCGTGGTGCGCGGCGTGAAGCTCGCCCGCGCCACCATGCGCAACATCAAGCAGAATCTGTTCTTTCGCGTTTTTCTATAATGCCATCGGCGTGCCGGTGGCAGCGGGCGTGCTCTACCCTGTCGCCGGAATCTTGCTGTCGCCCATCGTTGCCGCGGCCGCCATGAGCCTGTCGTCGGTGTCGGTGGTAGGCAATGCGCTGCGCTTGCGCCGCGTCGATCTCGGCTAGGGGGCGCGCTTAGATCTTCGGCGGCGCGTCGACGACCACCCCGATCAGCGCGGCGATCACCACAGCCAGGACGAAGGCCCCGAAGAGCCCGCCGTAGAACAACGCGCGACGGCCTTCCTTATCGAGGCTGAGCTCGATCCGCCGGGCCCATTCGCCGGGGTAATCCTTGCCGGAAACCTGGTGGCTGGGGCGGAGGGCCGAAGATTTCTTGTCGGTCGGGCTCATGGGGCTCTCCTAGCCGAAAATCCCGAGATAAATGGCTACGGCAGCCACCACGACGATACCGCCGAATAACCCGGTGAGGAAGATCGCCCGGGCCCATTTGGTCTTCAGAATAATCTCGCCGCCGCGGGCTTTTTCAGCGGGATAGGCATCTGGCGGCACGCGCTCGCTCGACGTGGGCGCCTCGTCCGTCGTGCTGGTTGCACTCATGAATATCTCCCTTTTGAGGCTATCCGGAGATAACACCCGACCGTGCCCCTAGGTTTCATTGACCGGCCGTGAGCAGCCGAGCTTCGGGCTTGGCATGGCCCGCCGGGACCTCTAAGAGCGACGGAGAGGAAAGGCTTAAGTCCCCATGAACGAGTCCAGCCGCCAGCCGAAGTTTCTCGAGGCCTACACGCCGGCCGCTTATCTCATTGATGCAGTGGCGCTCGATGTAGCCTGGCGCCCAAGGGTGCCCGCGTCGCGTCCACTTTGACCATGCGGCCCAATCCGGTGGCGGAAGGCGGACAACCCCTGGTGCTCGACGGCGAGGCGCTGACACTCGACCGCATCGCGCTCAACGGCAAAGCGCTCGAGCCCGGCGACTACACACTCTCGCCCGGCAAGCTCACCATCCACACGCTTCCGGCGGAGCCCTTCACGCTCGATATCGCCACGCGGTGCGACCCTGAGGCCAATACCGAGCTCTCCGGCCTCTATCGCTCACGGGGCACCTACTGCACCCAGTGCGAGCCCGAAGGCTTCCGCCGCATTACCTATTTTTTGGACCGGCCCGACGTGCTCGCCGTCTATACCGTACGCATCGAGGGGGACCGCGACACCACGCCGGTGCTGCTCTCCAACGGCAACCTCGTCGAATCTGGCGAGATACCCGGTACGGGCCGCCATTTTGCGATCTGGCACGATCCCTTCCCCAAACCTTCCTACCTGTTCGCGCTGGTCGGTGGCGATCTGCCTCGATCCACGATACCTTCACCACCGCGTCGGGACGCAGAGTTGCGCTCGGCATCCATGTGGAGCCCGGCAAGGAGGACCGCTGCGGCTGGGCCATGGAGTCGCTGAAGCGTGCCATGCGCTGGGACGAGGAGCGCTTCGGCCTCGAATACGATCTCGACGTGTTCAACATCGTGGCCGTCAGCGACTTCAATATGGGCGCGATGGAGAACAAGGGCCTCAACATCTTCAACGACAAGCTCGTGCTGGCCCGCCCGGACACCGCGAGCGACGGTGACTACGCCTCGATCGAAAGCGTCATCGCCCACGAGTATTTCCATAACTGGACCGGCGATCGCGTCACCTGCCGCGACTGGTTCCAGCTTTGCCTGAAGGAAGGCCTGACGGTGTTCCGCGACCAGGAATTCACCGGCGACGTTCGCATGGGGCCGGTCGAGCGCATCATCACCGCACGCCTGTTGAAGACGCATCAATTTCCGGAAGACGCAGGCCCCCTCGCCCATCCCGTCCGGCCCGCGTCGTATATCGAGATCAACAATTTCTATACGTCCACGGTCTACGAGAAGGGCGCCGAAGTCTGCCGCATGTTGCAGACCCTCCTTGGCCGCGACGCCTTCCGCAAGGGGATCGACCTCTATTTCGAGCGCCATGACGGCGAGGCCGCGACCGTCGAGGACTTTGTCGCCGCCATGGCGGATGCGTCAGGCCGCGATCTCACCCAGTTCATGCGCTGGTACACCCAAAGCGGCACGCCGGAACTCGCCTGCTCGCTCGATTACGATCCGCACAAGAAGATCGCGCGCCTGAAGGTGAGCCAGGTCGTGCCCCCGACGCCGGGGCAAACCAGCAAAGAGCCGATGCACATTCCGCTGAAAGTCGGCCTGATCGGCGCCAATGGCGCCGAGCTCCCGCTCAATATCGACGGTGAGGTGCTGCCGGACGGACTGCTTGAGGTGACCGAGCGCGAGCAGGTCTTCGAGTTTCATGACGTGCCGGTGCAACCCACGCCGTCGCTGCTGCGCGATTTCTCCGCCCCCGTGCGCCTCACCACGAGCCTCGATTCCGATCAGATCGAGTTCCTGATGATGCATGACAGCGACCCTTTCAATCGCTGGCAGGCGGCGCAAACCTACGCCACGAACTTGATGACTGCCGCAGCACGAAATGGTTTCGATAAGGGCCCCGTCACCGGCAAGGAAGCGGTTCGCCTTGCGCAAGCCCTCGCCGCCACGGTGCGCGACGAAACGCTCGGGGCCGCCTATCGCGCCGAGGCTTTGAAGCTGCCGAGCGAATCCGACATCGCCCGCGAGCTCGGACGCAATGTCGATACCGATGCCGTACTGCACGCGCGCAACGCCTTGCGTGCCAAGATCGGCGAGACCATTGGCGAGACGCTGACCGAGATCTATGGCGCCGCGACGCCGCAAGGAGAATTCTCGCCGGATCCGGAAAGCGCAGGCCTTCGGGCGCTGCGTAATGCAGCCCTCGACCTTCTGACTGCGACGGAGACCCAAGACGCGATCGACCGGACGCTGCGCCACTATCGAGACGCATCCAACATGACGGACGCCATCATGGCGCTCTCAATGTTGTCGCATGTACAATCGCCGGTTCGCGACGAGGTCCTCGCGGACTTCTACCAGTGTTGGCAGGATGAGCCGCTCGTTCTCGACAAATGGTTCGCCGTCCAGGCGCGCGCCGTTCGCCCGGATTCCGTGGAGACGGTGCGCGGTCTCCTCGCCCACCCGAAATTCTCTCTGAAGAACCCGAACCGGGTGCGCGCCCTGATCGGCTCCTTCGCGCAAGCCAACCCGTCCGGCTTCAACCGCGGCGATGGCGAGGGCTATCGCTTTCTGGCCGAGCAGGCCTTGGAGATCGACCGGTTCAATCCCCACGTGGCGGCCCGGCTTTTGGGCGCTTTTGAGAGTTGGTACACGTTGGAACCCAAGCGCCAAGCCCACGCCAAAGCGGCCTTGGAAAGCCTTGCTGGCCAAGAGCTTTCCACCGACAGCTACGAGATCGTCACCAAGACCCTTGGCGGCGCCTAGAATCGTTCCCCTGCTGTCAACGGGTTGTTAACCCAATTTCCACAGGTTTCCACTGGACAGATGCGTCCGTCATCGATTCCATGGACGGAAGCGATTCGGAGATGCGGCAACTTCTCCGGGACTGCGACGAGAGAAGAAGGGGGACCGAATGGCGCGGGCACGTTCTGCGCGAGGCGAGGGAGTCTTTTCTATCGCGGGGCCACAATGGCAGGACCTGCGTGCTCTCTTTGATCGCCATCTCCCCTCTACCGAAGTTCTGCGTCGCCTTATCCCAATTCTTCTAATCGGCTTCGCGGTCACGACCTGCCTGGGCTTCTACTATCAGATCGGTAACGGCAAGGACGCGGCGCTGGATTCCGCGCAGCGGCAGCTCGCGCTGACGGCCGAGGTCGCCGCCCTGCAGCTCAAAGCCGAAACCCTCAACTCCAGCACGGATTGGCAAGCCACCCTCGCCGACAGCCTCCCGAAAGGCGCGATCCACGATGGACGCACAGCGCTGCTCGCCGATGCCGAAGGCAATGTCCAGGCGAGCGCGCCCATCGACAGCCCCTATCAAGGGAACCTTCTCACGATTCTCGGGCCCCAGCAGCCTTTGACGATCATGGGCGCCGACGCGGGCGTGCTGCGCATCACCCTGTTCGACGGCACCGATGCCCTCGTCACCGTGCGCAACATCCCGAAAACCGACGCGCAACTGGCCTTCCTCCAGCCGGTGGGCCACGCCCTCTCCGGCTGGCGGAGCGACGCCATTATCGAGATCACGCTTCTGATCTGCGCCGGACTGTGCTCGCGCTCGTTGCCGGCGGACTGTGGTATCTCGCGCCGCCTGCGGCCGCCGCCCAAAGAGACGCTCTCACCGAAGAGCTGACCGAGGCGCTGCCCGGTTGCGGTGTCTGGCGCTGGAACTTGGCCCGCGGTCACGTGCACTGGTCCGCGCCCATGTACCGGCTTCTTGGGGCCGAACCAATGACCGAAGCCATGCCCTACGGCGTCCTGGCTCAGGCCCTGCACCGCGACGACGACCTTCGCGCCGAAGTCGACCGTCACTTGCGCGAAGGCATCTCGCTGTTCGATCAGTGCTTCCGTTTGCGCCACGCGGAAGGCCATTGGGTCACGATCCGCCTGCGTGGACATATCACCCGGAACCTTTCAGGCGCCGAGCCCTACCTCACCGGCATGGCGGTCCTTGCCGACCAGGACGCGATCCCCGGAGCGGCCGACGCCAACGCCCGCCTGCGCGACGCGGTGGAGACCATTTCCGAGGCCTTCGTGTTGTGGGACAACCAGAACCGGCTGGTGATGTGCAACAGCAAATACCAGCAGTTCCATGGCCTCGCCGACGATTTGGTGAGACCTGGAAGCTCTTATGACGAAGTCATCGCCGCCGCCGCCGAGCCGATCGTCTCCAAACGTATCGCCGTCGCCGGCAAGGATGCTGGAGACCAGCGGACCTACGAAGCGCAATTGGAAGATGGCCGCTGGCTCCACATCAATGAGCGTCGCACCCGCGACGGCGGCTATGTGAGCGTCGGCACGGATGTCAGCGACCTGAAGGAGAGCCAAACCCGCAATGCTGAGAGCGAGCACCAGCTCCGCGCCAGCGTTGCCGAGTTGCGGCTTTCGCGCCGCGAGCTGGAGCACCAGAAGCAGCAACTGGTCGATCTCGCGGAGAAATACGCGCTTGAGAAAAACCGCGCGGAAGCCGCCAACCGCGCCAAGTCCGAGTTCCTCGCCAATATCAGCCACGAGCTTCGCACGCCGCTGAACGCCGTAATCGGCTTCTCCGAGGTGATGCAGCAGGCGTTGTTCGGCCCACTCGGCCATCCGAAATATCAGGAATACGCACGCGACATCTATTCAAGCGGCGCTTACCTGCTCGAAGTCATCAACGACATCCTCGACATGTCGAAGATCGAGGCCGGGCGCATGACCCTCGATGTCAGCACTGTGGATGTGGCGGACATCATTGAAGACAGCATGAAAGTTGTGAACCAGGCCGCCGCTGAGCGCGACATCACTTTGGAGCGCCACGGCCCCGCCCAGCTCGCCATCGAAGCAGACCGTCGCTCGTTGAAGCAAGTCTTCCTCAATCTCCTGTCGAACGCGGTCAAGTTCACCCGCGACAGTGGGCGTGTGGATGTGCATCTGTCCCGAAGAAACGGTCAGGTGAAGATCGCCATCAAGGACACCGGGATCGGCATCGCCGAGACGGACATCACCAAGCTCGGCAGACCGTTCGAGCAGGTGGAAAACCAGTTCTCCAAGAGCCATCAAGGCAGCGGGCTCGGACTGGCGATTTCCCGCGCGCTCATCGAGCTTCACGGCGGCACGCTCCAGATCAAGAGCCGCGAGGGTCAGGGAACGACTGTCACCTGCACCCTGCCCGTCGAGGCTGTCCCGCCGGTCGAGGAAGTGCCGCTCGCCGAGAGCGCCTAGATCCCAGGCGTATCATTCCCGCTTTACTTCCCTGCTGAGCAGAGCGCCGGCTGATTGTCGGAGGCTTAAACCGTTCCGGCCTTGGTCGCCCGCAAGCCACGGAATTGATCGAAACTCAATTCAAAGGCCGTTCAAATTTTCCGACATGTCTTGATGTTAACGGTGAACGGACGCGTCGCTTTCTGGTCATGAGCCCTCCATATTTCGGAGCCCTTCGCATCTGCAACATGCGCGCGTTAGCGACGGAGGGGGAACTATGGAAGATCAGCAAAGGACCGTGCCGCATGTCTGCGTTACTGATGGAAAGCAGCACATTCGAAATTTCCTCAGAGAGGCCCTGAAGGAGCTCGGGTTCACCGCATATGAGTGCGCGGAGGAGCACGACTTGAACGCGGCCCTCGACGCACGAACGCCAGACCTCGTTCTTCTCGGGCTGATGTCCGGATCTCTCGCGGCAGGCAACGCCATGAGGATGCTCGCGGATCGGAATTTCACCGGCATGATCCTGCCGGTTGCCCAACGTGATTCGACGGCCGTAAGTGAGATCCAAAGCCTGGCTGAAAGACTCGGCATGACCATACTGCCGCCGCTGCTCACGCCGTTTACCCACGAACGCTTGCGTGACAGCGTCGCCGTACTGTTGCCTGAAACGTCGTTGAAGCCTCTCGTCGACCTCTCCGAGGCCGTGCGCGGAGGCTGGCTCGAGTTATGGTATCAACCGAAGATCGACGCGCGATCACTCGTCATGCGTGGCGCCGAGGCGCTGCTCCGCGTTCGTCATCCCATATGGGGAATTATCCCGCCTGCTTACTTCATAGCGGAAGACGGAGATCCCCGCTTTCCCTCGATCTCGGAAACCGTGATATCCCGCGCGATCGATGATTGGCATTACTTCTTTCTTGAACGCGGGCACACCGAGCTCGCGATCAATCTTCCCATCACCTTTTTTCAGAATCCCACTTCGATCAATTGTTTGCGGAAGAAGCTGCCTCACCATGCCGCTTTCGAGGGATTGCTCGTGGAAAGCAACGGCACGGATATCGCACGCAACCTGACTCACGCAAAAGATGTCGCGAGAGAGCTTCGTCTCCATAAGATCGCTATTTCGGTGGACGACGTCGGCGCGGAATGGCCCTCGCTTACCAGCCTAAACGAGTTCCCCTTTGTCGAGATCAAAATCGATCGAAAATTCGTCCTCGGTTGCGCCGGGGATCAGCTAAAGCAGTCGATGTGTCGCCGCATCATCGACCTTGGCCAGAGGAATGGTGCACGCACCGTCGCCGAGGGCGCGAGACATGGGCGGATTTTCTCACCTTACGGGAGATGGGTGTCGATCTCGTCCAGGGCGTTCTTTTTGCCGAGCCAATGAGCGTGGAGCGGTTCGCACGTGACGGCTGGTCGGCTTCGCAGATGTCGCTTCCGTCGGGACAATCATTCTCCATTGAAGAACTTGCCGATTGCAGCCGGCGATGGCCCGACGTCCCGCTTTGCAGTCTCATGCGATGATCCGGTCGAACGCGTCGTGCACGTTTGCCAGCGTGTCCCTCAACATCGCCTCCAGGGTCGCAAAGTCCGGCATGTCGGATGCGCGCGCCAACAGTTCCCTGAGCGCCAAAGGCGCCTCCGCAGCGTCGAACGGCTTATCGAGCATAGCCGGAGAACTTGCGTCAGCGTGTGGTAGAGCCGCGCCGCGGGGATCAGGATCTCGGCGTCGGCCGGCGAGAGCACGCCCGCGGCGGATAGCTTGGTCAGCGCCAGCTCCGTGTTCTGATCGAGGACATTGGGATGCTCGGCGGCGCTCACGATCTGGAAGAATTGGGCAAGGAACTCCATATCGACCAGCCCGCCGCGAACCTGCTTCAGATCCCAAATATCGGAGGTCCCCTTTTCGGCGGCGATCTTGGCGCGCATGGTCTGGACGTCCTGAGCCACCGCCGCCCTGTCGCGCGGCCGGACCAGAACGGCCTTGATCGTGTCGTTGATCGTCCGGCGAAGCTCGACCGGTCCGGCGACCACACGCGCGCGGGTGAGCGCCAGATGCTCCCACGTCCAGGCCGAGCGCTCTTGATAGTCGATGAAGCCTGAGAGCCTTGTCGCCACCGGTCCTTGGCTGCCGGAGGGCCGCAACCGCATATCGACCTCGTAGAGCGCGCCTTCCGCGGTCTGGGCCGAGAGCGCCGCGATCAGGCGCTGTGTGAAGCGCGTGTAATACTGCGTGCCCGGCAGGCTTCTCTCGCCGTCGGACTGCGTATCTTCCCCGCTGAAATCGTAGACGGTGATGAGATCGAGATCGGATGCCGCCGTCATCTCGTAGCTGCCGAGCTTACCCATGGCGATCACGGCCACGGCGCCGCCCGGCATACGTCCATATTGGTCCACGAGTTCCTCGCTCACTGAGCCGCACAGGGCCTCGATCAGCGTCTCTGCCAGCGCCGCGTACGCCGCTCCGGCCTGCCGCGCCGAGATTGTGCCGGAGATCACCCGGACGCCGATGAGAAAACCCTGCTCGCGCCCACGATGCGCGCCCGGTCGAGTGCGTCCTGGTAGTCGGTGGCGAGGGAGAGTGCGCTTGCGACAATCTCTTTGAGCTTCGTGGGCGACGGCACCGCGCCGAAAAATCCCGGATCGAGCACCGCGTCGAGCAATTTCGGACGCCGGCCGATGATTTTGGCAAGCCGCGGCGCCCGTGCCCATGATGTCGGCCACGAGGCGCAGCAGGCTTGGATTGGCTGCGAGCAGCGAGAAGAGCTGAAGCCCCGCCGGCATGCTGGCGATCACCTTGTCGAATGTGGCGAGCGCCAGATCCGGCTCCGATGTGCGGCCGAAAGCTTCGAGCAAATGCGGCAGGAACGCGGTCAGTCGTTCGCGCGCTTGGCGCTGCGCGTCGCGGCGTAGCGGCCCGATTGCCAGGCTCGGATGGCTGCGATGGCCGCGGCGGGGTTGGTGAAGCCAAGCGCTTCGAGACTGGCAAGAGCCGCCGGGTCGGTATCATCCGCTACGACAATTCCGGGCGCGAGGTCTGCTGCTCCGGGATCTTCTCGAACAGCGCCCCATAATGTGCCTCCACCAGCTTGAACCGGGCGAGGAGCGCGTCCCCGAATGCGTCGGTGTCCGAAAACCCGCAAAGCCGCGCGACGCGGTCGAGCTCGTTCTTGTCGTCGGGAATGATATGGGTCTGCTGGTCGCCCACCATCTGGAGGCGGTTCTCCACCCGGCGCAGGAAGAGATAGGCTTGCCCAAGGTCATCCGCCGCTTGGCTTTCGATCCACCCGCCTTCGGCCAGCCGCGCCAAGGTCTTGAGCGTGCCGCGCGTGCGAAGCTCCGGATGACGCCCGCCGGCGATCAATTGCTGGGTCTGGGCGAAGAACTCGATGTCGCGAATACCGCCCCGGCCGAGCTTGATGTCGTGCCCGCCGACGGCGATGGCCCCGTGCCCCTTGAAGGCATGGACCCGCCGCTTCATGGCGTGGATGTCGGCGACCGCGGCGAAGTCGAGATATTTGCGCCAGATGAAGGGCGCGAGCTGATCCAGAAACGCCGCGCCCAGCGCCGCGTCACCGGCCGCGATGCGCGCCTTGATCAGCGCCGCTCGCTCCCAGTTCTGGCCGAAGCTTTCGTAATAGGTGAGGCCCGCGTCCGTTGAGAGCGCGATCTGGGTCGCCCCGGGATCGGGCCTGAGCCGAAGGTCGGTACGATAAGCATAGCCATCGCCGGTCTGTTCTTGGACCAGCCGCACAAGCTCGCGCGTGAGTTTCACGAAGAACGACGACGGTTCGACGCCCTCGGCGAGTTCCGCCTGATCGGCGTCGTAGAACACCATGAAATCGATGTCGCTCGAGTAATTGAGCTCCATGGCGCCGAGCTTGCCCATGGCGATGACGAAATAGCCGGGCGCCTCCTCGGCCCCAGGTGCCTCCTGGGCGGATGTCACCTGCCCTGCCTCGCGCGCTGCGGAACAAGAACCCCACGGCCGCTTGGAGAGTCGCGTCCGCCGCCTCGCTCAAACCGGTGAGCACCTTCTCCGTCGGCCATACGCCCCCCAGATCGGCGAGCCCCATCAGGAGCGCGCTGCGCTGCTTGAACCGGCGCAACCGGACCATCGCTTCCTTGGTGCCGGGCGCTGCGCGACCTCTTCGGCCAAGGCCTCTCGCGCCTCGTCGAGATGGGTGTCGGGATCGCGCGTCAGACAGTCGGCGAGCAGGTCCGGAGACCGCTGGGCAAGCGCGGCGAGATAGCCCGAGCCTGAAAAAACCGCCTGAAGCAACGCCGTGGCATCAGGTGTCGCCGCAGCCTCCGCCGCTTTCGCTACGCCGGGTTTCCGCAAACGCCCTGCAAACCGCCTGGAAGACATCGGCACCGCGGGCCGCGTCATAGACTTCGGGGCGTTCGGTAATGCGGTCGGCGAGCGCCGTCACGTCGGTCTTAGCTCTGCTCCCGTGGACGGCTCCGCCGCCGTCCCGTTGACAAGCGCATCACCCTCCAAGGGAAGAGAGAGGACGACACGGAGGCCCGGTTCGTTGTCCTCGAGCCTCAGCGCGCCACCATGCAGCCTCGCCACCGCCGCGACAAGGCTCAAGCCGAGCCCGCTGCCGGGCTCCGAGCGGCTCTCTTCGAGACGCACGAAGCGCCCAAGAACGCGCTCGCGCTCGGATTCCGGCACGCCGGGACCCCGGTCCGCGACGATGATTTCGGCCGTTCCGTCATGGACTTCCGCACGAATATCAACCTCCGGCGCCCAGCCATTGCCGCCTTGGGCCTGAGGCGCGCCATATTTAAGCGCGTTGTCGATTAGATTTGTGATGGCCTGGCCCAGAAGCTGCCGGTCCCCCCGAACGGCAATCGGCCCTTCGGCTTGCGCCTTGAGCGTGATCCCCCGCTCCTCGGCCACCGGCTCGTAGAGCTCGGCCACGTCGCTCACTAGCGCGGAGAGGTCCAGCCTGTCGCGGTTGTCGCCGGCGGCGCCCGCCTCAAGCCGCGCGATGGAGAGCAGCGCGTTGAACGTCTTGATCAGACCGTCGGCCTCCTCGATCGTCCGCTCCAACGTCTCGCGATAGACATTTTCGTCGTAGGGCTCACGCAGGGCCTCTTCCACCCGGTTGCGCAGCCGATTGAGCGGCGTCTTCAAGTCGTGCGCGATATTGTCCGATACCTCGCGCAAGCCCGCCATGAGCTGCTCGATGCGGCTCAGCATCGAGTTGAGACTCTGCGACAAGCGATCGAGTTCATCGCCGGACCCGCTCACCGGCAGCCGCCCGCTCAGATTGCCAGCCATGATCGTGCGTGTCGTCGCCGAAAGATTGTCGATGCGCGCGAGCAGCCGGCGGCTCACCCAATAACCACCGCCGATCCCCACCAGCGCCATCACGCCAAGCCCCCACAGCATCGTGCTGCGGATCAAGCGCGAGAGCTCCCGCCTGTCTTCGATGTCGCGTCCGACAATCAGTCGGGAACCGCCCGGCAGCCGAAAGACGTTGGCGAATGCCAACCTGCGCTCCACACCGCCCGGCGCCGGCCGGCTATAGAAAAACTCCACTGGGCCGAGACTGTCCCAAAGCTGCGGCGACACTGCGCTCAAATTCCCGGCGAGCTGCTTCCCGTCCTTGTCGGCGACGAGATAAAGGCTGTTGCCCGGCGTGCGGCTGCGCTCGGCGACGATGCGCACGAGTTGATCGAGCCCGCCGGCGCGATATTGCTCGGCAAGTCCCTTTAGCTCCGCATCGATGGTCTGATTGAGTTGCCGCGACAGCAGGACCGTCGTGTTCCAATAGATGTAGGCAATGGCAACGATCGCAGCGACGCTGAACAGCGCCAGATAAGTCAGCGACAAGCGGAAAGTGGTAGTCCGGAAGAGCTTAGTGAGCGCTGTCACGGATGGTGTAACCGGCGCCGCGGACCGTGTGCAGGAGCGGGTCTCCGAAGCTCTTGTCGATTTTGGAGCGGAGCCGCGAGATGTGGACATCAATGACATTGGTCTGCGGATCGAAGTGGTAGTCCCACACATTTTCCAGCAGCATCGTGCGCGTCACCACCTGCCCTGCGTGCTTCATCAAATATTCGAGCAGGCGGAACTCGCGCGGCTGCAACATAATCGCCTCGCCGGCGCGCGTCACCTTGTGAGACAGCCGGTCGAGCACCAGATCGCCCACGACGAGCCGGGTCGAGCCTTCCTCGGGCGAGGTGCGGCGGGCAAGCACCTCGATACGCGCGAGCAGTTCGCTGAACGCATAGGGCTTGGTGAGATAGTCGTCGCCGCCGGCGCGCAGGCCCTTGACCCGGTCATCGACTTCGCCGAGCGCGGAAAGGATCAGCGCCGGGGTGCGAATTTCCTCCGACCGCAGGGCCTTGATGACGCCGAGCCCGTCGCATTTGGGGAGCATGCGGTCGACGATCAGAACGTCGTAGGCGTTGGTCCTGGCCAGATGGAGCCCGGCTTGACCGTCGGCGGCGTACTCGGCGACATGACCCGATTCCTTGAGGGCCCGCTTGAGGAACGCCGCGGTCTCCTGATCGTCCTCGATCACCAGAACGCGCATGTCACGGGCCTCCCTGGCACGCTGCTGATTTGTGGGAAAGAGGTGGGCGGCGCGATCGGGGGGAAACCGCGCCGCCCTCCGGCTAAAGAAGACTGTTTTAAGCCTTCTTCAGTGAAAGCGCCACGAAGCGCGTTTGATCGCCGGTCTTGACTTGCATCAGGACCTTGACCGTGTCCTTGCCGTCTTTGGCGCCAGCCATGGCCTTCTTGATGCCCGTGGAGACGTCGCCCGGTGCGGAGACATCGACCCCTGCCACTTGCAGGATGATGTCGCCTGGCTTCAGGCCCTTGTCTGCGGCATCGCTCGAAGGATCGACCTCGGTGATGACAACACCCTCCTCACCGGCTCCCGGGATCTTCACCGCGGGCGCAAGCGACAGGCCGAGGTCTTCCATTTGCTCGCCCTGGTCGGCAGGCTCGTCCTTCTCGAGCGCGGCCAACTTCTTGGCGCTGGGGAAGGAGCCGAGCATCATGCCGACTTCGCGCTTGTCGCCGTAACGGACGATGGACAGCTTGACCTCGGTGTCAGGGTCGAGCTCGGCGATCTTGCGAGCGAGATCGCGGGAGTCTTCGACTTCTTCGCCATTCACTTCGACGATGACGTCGCCGGCCTTGATGTCCTCCTTGGACGCCGGGCCATCCTCGGTCACCTTGGTGATCATGGCGCCCTTAGGCTCCTTCAAACCGATGGAATCGGCAATGTCGTCATTGACGTTCTGAATGACGACACCAAGCCAGCCACGATCGACACTGCCGTCGCTCTGGAGCTCGGTCACCACCTGCTTCACGAGCGCGGCCGGGACGGCAAACGCAATACCGACATTGCCGCCGGACGGAGAGAAGATGGCGGTGTTCACACCGATCACCTCGCCGTCGAGATTGAAGGTCGGACCGCCCGAATTACCGCGGTTCACTGCGGCGTCGATCTGAAGGTAGTCGTAAGGACCGGAGCCGATGTCACGGTTGTGCGCCGAGATGATGCCGGCCGTCACCGTGCCGCCGAGGCCGAACGGATTACCCACCGCAAGCACCCAGTCGCCGACGCGCGGATCCTTCTCGGAGAACTTCACGAAGGGAAACTTCTTGCTGGTCTTCTCGGTCACCTTGAGGAGCGCGAGATCGGTGCGCGGATCGGTTCCGATCAGCTTGGCCTCGAACTTTTCACCATCCTCCATGGTCACCGAGATGTCGTCCGCATCCTCGACCACGTGGTTGTTCGTCACCAAGTAGCCGTCTTCGGACACGAAGAAACCGGAGCCCTGCGCCAGGCTTGGCGTCGGCTTGGACGGGCCTTGCGGCATGCCTTTACGGAACTGCTTGAAGAAATCGTAGAGCGGGTTGTCTTCCGGCAGGTCGGGCATGCCGGGAATCGGCATGCCGTCGTTCTCGGCCATCTTGACGTCGCCCTTGACGTTGATGCTCACCACGGCGGGGCTCACCTTGGACACCAGATCGGCGAAGGTCAGCGGTGCACGCCCAAAGGGCGTCTCGATGGTCTGCGGTGTTTGGGCGGTCTCGGCCACTGCGAAGGGCATGCCCGAGCCGAGCGTCACCCCCAATGCGCCAGTGGCGATCAGGGCGGCGGCGAGGAGCGCGGGCTTGCGGGTCAGCTTCCGCAACCGCGGGCTCTCATTCGCAGCGGGGCTCTGGTCATTTCTCATTGGTTACCTCTCTCCTGAGAAGGAAATAATCCCGTTGATCCTGTCTTGCTCCGCCAAATGACGGGGCAGACGTGCAGGATCGAAATATAGGTGTTCACCAATTACGCCGCGGTTTCGGCGGCATTAAATTTCCGTAAGGTTGAGTGCCGCGAACCGCCTGGATTTCAAGGCAGTGCAGGCCCCGAGCCTCCCGGAGTCTAGCCCTCGCCGACAAGCCGCTCGAGACGGCGCTTCTCGTTTGCGCTCAAGGGTTTAGGCCCTTCTGCAGCGGCTTTGCGGCGCCGGTAAGCGAGAACAATGGCCGCGAGCGCTGCCAGCAAGACCAGTGGCGTGGCGAGCCATAGCAGCCAGGTGTGCGGCGTGAAGCGCGGCTTCAGCAGCACGAACTCGCCGTAGCGGGCCACCACAAACTCGATGATTTCCTTGTCCGAATCGCCGGCCTTGAGACGCTCGCGCACGAGCACGCGCAAATCCTTGGCGAGCGGTGCATCGGAATCGTCAATCGATTGGTTCTGGCAGACGAGACAGCGCAGACCCGCCGACAAATCGCGCGCCGCGCTCGAGCGCAGGGTCGTCCAGCACTTCGTCGGGTTGAACCGCCATCGCGGTCCCCACGGAATTGGTTCCGGCAACCAACGCGAGGAGAAGAGCGAGGAGCAACCGGCGGACCGTCATCGTCCCTCCGCCGCTACCGTGGCCGTCTTGGATTTCGGCTTTGCCCGTTTTGGGGCGCCCACCCGCAAGCGCCGGTCGGACAAGGATACGCCGCCGCCGAAGAACATCACCAAGGCGCCGATCCAGATGAGCCGAACCATTGGATTGAAATAGACCCGGATGCTGTAGCCACCGTCCTTCAACTCGTCGCCGAGCACAACGTAGAGATCGCCGCGCCAACTATTGTGAATGCCGGCCTCCGTCGTCGCACTCTTCTCCACCGCGAAGGCCCGCTTCGACGGCCTAAGCTCGGTCACGGGATTACCGTCGCGCGTCACCTCGAACACGGCGACCCGTTCCTGATAGTTCGGTCCTTGCCGTGGCGCCACGCCTTCGAATTTCAGCTGATAGCCGGCGATGTCGACCGTGCCGCCCGGAGCCAGCGCTTCAATTCGCTCGGTGCGCCAGGCGGTCGTGGCCACCAGCCCGATGACCATGAGCCCGACACCTGCATGGGCAAGCGCACTGCCGTAAGCGGCGCGCGGCAGGTTGCGCGCCCGACGCCAGCTCTCCGTGCTTGAGGCGTCGAACAGTTTCACCCGGGTCGCGATTTCGGTCGCCGCACCCATCAAGAGCCAGACGCCCAGTCCGATGCCGAGCGGCGCGAGCCACGGACCCTTTTGATTGATGGCGAGCGCAACGATCATCACGCCGAGGCTGACAATGGCCGCAACCATGAGCCGCTGGGCAGCCGCATACAGATCGCCGCGTTTCCAGGCGAGCAGCGGCCCGAACGGCACGGCAATCAGGAGCGGCACGATCAGCGGCACGAAAGTGAGATTGAAGAACGGGGCGCCGACCGAGATCTTCTCGCCGGTGACCGCCTCGAGCGCCAGCGGGTAGAGCGTGCCGACAAGGACCGCCGCGCAGGCCACCGTGAGCAGAAGATTGTTGAGGACGAGACTGCCCTCGCGGCTGATCGGCGCGAACAGCCCGCCTTGCGACAGAAGCGGCGCGCGCCAGGCGAAGAGCGCGAAGGCCCCGCCGATGAACACGGCCATGATGCCCAGGATGAATACGCCGCGTTCCGGATCGACGGCGAAGGCATGCACCGAAGTCAGCACGCCGGAGCGAACCAGGAAAGTGCCCATCAGGCTCAAGGAGAACGTGATGATCGCGAGCAGGATGGTCCACACCTTCAGCGCGTCCCGCTTCTCCATGACCAGCGCCGAGTGCAACAGCGCCGTGCCCGCGAGCCACGGCATGAAGGAGGCGTTCTCGACCGGATCCCAGAACCAGAAGCCACCCCAGCCGAGCTCGTAATAGGCCCACCACGAGCCCATGGCGATGCCGATCGTCAGGCACATCCAAGCGGCGAGAGTCCAAGGCCGTACCCAGCGCGCCCAAGCGGCGTCGATGCGCCCGTCGATCAACGCGGCGACGGCAAACGAGAACGCCATGGAGAAACCCACATACCCCGCATAGAGAAACGGCGGGTGGAAGGCGAGCGCCGGGTCTTGCAGCACGGGGTTGAGCCCCTGCCCGTCGAACGGCGCCGGGTCGAGGCGGGCGAAGGGGTTCGACGTCATAATGATGAACAGGAGAAACGCCACGGCGATCGACCCCTGCACCGCGAGCACATTGGCCTGAAGCTGGCGCGGTAGATTGGTGCCGAAGGTCGCCACCGCCGCGCCAAACAGCGCGAGGATCAGCACCCACAAGACCATGGAGCCCTCGTGGTTCCCCCATACGCCGGAGATCTTGTAGAGCAGCGGCTTCGCGGAGTGCGAGTTCTGCCAGACATTCAGCACCGAGAAGTCGGACGTGACGTACGCGGTGGTAAGGGCGATGAAGGCGATGCCTATGAGAATGAACTCGGCTTGCGCCGCGGGAACGGCGACCGCCGTCAGCTGCGGATCGCGCAAACGTGTGCCGATGACCGGCAGCACCATCTGCACGATGGCGACGGCCAGCGCCAGGATCAACGCATAATGGCCTGTCTCGGCGATCATTCTCAGTTCACCTTCGATTCCGGACCATCGGCGCCCGTCTCGTCGCGCCAAACACCCTGCTCTTTCAGCTTCGCGGCGACTTCGGGCGGCATGTAATTCTCGTCGTGCTTGGCGAGCACGTTGTCGGCATGGAATACGCCATCCGGCTCGAGGACGCCTTCGGTGATTACGCCCTGCCCTTCCCGGAACAGATCGGGCAGCACGCCGGTATAGGTGACCGGCAGGGTCTTCGCCCCATCGGTGACGACGAAGCGGACCGTGGTGCCTGTTCCGCGCTCCACGCTGCCTTCCTCCACGAGACCGCCGAGCCGGAACCGCTGGCCGGGCGCCATCTCCATCCCGGCCACGTCGCTCGGGCCATAGAAGAACACAATGGAGTCGCGCATGGCGTAGAGCACGAGTCCGACCGCCACGCCCAGCACCGCCAGGCATGTGCCGATCAGAACCCCTCTACGCTGTTTCCTGGTCATGACTTCAATCCGAGCTCCGCAGCGAGCGCGTCGAGCTGCTCGATGGCTTGCGTATTTCCAGCGAACTGACCCTTGGCGCGGGCAAGCGCCTCGCGTGCCTCATCGTCACGGCCGAGCACCGTATAGGCTCGGACCAGGCGAAGCCAACCGGCCAGATCGTCGCCTTGCGCATCGAGCCGCGCCGCCAGCCTTTGCACCATGCCCTCGACCATCGCCTGACGCTCGCCCGGCGACATGGTCTCTGCCGCGGCGACATCCGCCGCGCTCGGGCCGCTCACCACCGGCGGCGTTGCGTCGGCGGCGGGCGGCGGCGCGCCCGACAGATGCGCTTCCGCATCGGCAATCCGTGTCTGGACCATGGCGCGCCAGCGCTCATCGGCGCCTTCTCTGTTCATGAGCCCGCGCCAATCTTCGATTGCCGCCTCATAGTCGCCGTCCTGCTCTTTGGCGATGGCGAGAAGGATGCGCGGCTCGACCAGCGTCGCGTCGCGCGCAAGCGCTTGCTCCAGGGCGCGCCGCGCCTCTTCGCTCACAAGCCCGCCCTTCTCCAAAACGAGCGCTTGGCCATAGCCCGACAGCCGCTCCGCCGAAGGCCCGAGCAGCCGGATGGCTTGCCCATAAGCGTCCGCCGCGTCGGCATAGCGCCGGCCGGCCATATAGACCGGCGCGATCGCATCCCAGCCTTCGCCTTCCTCGGGATGCGCGCGCAACCGCGCCTCGACCCGGGCGACGAGCGCGCCGACATTCTTCTCCTGTGCCGGATCGGTAAGTCGCGCGGTCAAAGGTTGATCGGGGAGACGGGGAGAGCCGTAAAGGAGATAGAGGCTCAGCACGGCGAGCGGCAGGGCAAGCGCCACGCCGACAAGCGCGATGCGCGCCGGGGCTCCGCTCTTAACCTCGCCGGACTTGTCACGCGCCTTCTCGTCGGCGGCGAGAAGCCTGCGAGCCACCTCGAGACGCGCAGCTTCCGCCTCGGCCTCGCCGATCAGCCCCCGCGCGCGGTCCGCCTCGATCTCGTCGAGTTGGTCGCGATAGACCGTGGCGTTGAAAGCATCACGGCCGGGCTCACTGCCGCCGCTGCCCGCAAGCGGGCGGAGCAGAACGAACAGGACGATCGCCGTGAGGCTCGCGAGAATGACCCAAAGCAGCACGAGGGCCCTAACCTTCAGAAGTTAAACGAAGGCTAGGCATAGGGAATGGCGCCCACGGGGGCAAGTTTCGCGAAGGGCGCGAAGATTAATTTGCCGCAATGCTGAAACTTGGCGGCGTGCTAGCCGACCGGATTCCAGGTGCCGTCCGGCCCCCGGCAAGCCGTGCCACGCGCGGTCTGCGGCTGGCCGCCGATATAGATCGTGTGGGTGTAAGGCCGACAAAAGGAATTGCCTTGCTGGTATGGCTTGCCCGGCACGATCTGGCCGCGATGCTGGTTCGAAGGATTGTTCCACGGCGTGGCCTGCCCAGCCTGGCCGTATTCCAGCGCCCGGTATTCGGCCGCCGCCGCCAGCTGGCGGTCGCGCTCATCCAAATCGGCGCCGATCACATTGCCGAGAAGACCGCCGGCCACGGCGCCGATCGCGAGCCCCGGAATGCGGTTGTCCTTGCCGCCGATCGCGGCACCCGCCGCACCGCCGGCCACGGCGCCGAGAATGGTCCCCGTGCCCTGCTTGTTTCCCGGCCCGCAGGCCGCCAGGAACAGCGGCACGAGGGCGATCGCAATAATCGGCGTTAGTCTCATCGGTTTCCCCCCTCAGCCCAGAGTTAATCAGCTGGTCCCCGGCGAGAGTTTCATTCCAGGAGTGTAGCGTCTCTGATAATCCTTAAGAATAACAAATCTGGCCAAATTAGGTTGCATCGCGAGGCACGGGCAGAATCAGGCTGCGGGAAGGGTGAGCCGGGCCCTTAAGCCCCCATTGGGCGAGGGTTCGAGCTCGAAATGCCCTTTATAGAGGTGCGCCAGATCCGCCACGATGGAGAGGCCCAGCCCGGAGCCGGGCTTGCTCTCGTCGAGGCGCTGGCCCCGCTTCACGGCCCGCTCGCGCTCGGCTTTGGTCAGACCCGGCCCGTCGTCATCGACGATAATGGTGAAGGTCTCGCCCCCGCGGACCCGCTCGGCCCTCACCGCGACGCCCCCTTTCGCCCATTTGCAGGCATTGTCCATCAGGTTCCCGGCCATCTCCTCGAAGTCCTGCTTCTCGCCTTGGAACTTCAGCGCGGAGCCGGTCGAAACCTCGATCGCGACGCCCCTCTCGCCGTAGATCCGTTCGAGCGTCCGCTTCAGCGCCTCGATCACGGGCGTGACCTCGGTCACGTCGCCGATGACACCCGATCGCGCCGCCACACGGGCGCGGTCTAAGTGATGGGTAATCTGCGTGCGCATGATCTCCGCCTGCTCCACCACCTTGTCCGAGAGTGGGCTCTCATGGGTCCGCGCTTCGTTGCTGATCACGCTGAGTGGCGTCTTCAGGGCGTGCGCGAGATTGCCGACATGGGTCCGCGCACGCTCCACCACGTCGCGGTTCGACTGGATGAGCGCGTTCAGCTCGGTCTGTAGCGGCTTGATCTCATCCGGCAATTCACCGTCCAGGCGCTCCGCGTCGCCGGAGCGGATCGCCGCCAGGTCGCGGCGAATGGCGCGCAAGGGAAGCAGCCCGAACCGAACCTGGAAGAACGTGGCCGCGACGAGACCGAGGCCCAGCACCGCCAGCGCCAGAATGAGCATGGTGGTGAACTCGGCGAGATCGGCGTCGATCTCGGCGGCGTCGCCGGCGACCGCGTAGGAATACGCGGCCGCATCGTCTCCGCCGGGCCTGATCTCGCGCTCGACGATGCGCAAGTTCTGGTCGTCGGGACCGGGCGCATAGCTTCGGCGGGTCAGGGTGTCGTCGGGAGAAATGCCATCGTGACTCGGCAGCTCGAGCTGCTGATCGAGCAGCGAGTCCGAAATGTAGAGCGGACGCTTGGCCCCTTTGAGCGGCTTGATCTGCCAGTACCAGCCGGAAAACGGGATGGTGAAGATGGGATCGCCCAGATTGGCGGGCTCTTGGGGGGAATCTCCGCTCTCCGGCGTGCTCGCGGCCACGAGGCTCGTCATATAGACGTTGAGGCGCGCCGCGAAATTGCGTTCGACGGCCTGACGGTAGAGGGAGATGAGGAGAATGGCGGCGATGGGGATGACCACGAGGGTCCATGCCGCGGCCGAGGCAAACAGCCTGAAGGCGAGGGATTTAGGCCCCATCTTCGGTGTCCGTGAGGCGGTAGCCGAGCCCCCGGACGGTCTTGATGAGGTCGATGGGAAGCTTCTTGCGCAGGCGCCCGATGAACACCTCGACCGTGTTGGAGTCCCGGTCGAAATCCTGCTCGTAGAGGTGCTCGACAAGCTCGGTGCGCGAGACGACGCGGTCGCGATGCATCATCAGGTAATGGAGCACGCGATACTCGTGCGATGTGAGCTTGATCGCCTGGCCATCGACGGTGACGCGCGCGGCCTTGGTGTCGAGGGCGAGCGGGCCGCACTCGATTTCGTTTCGCGCATGGCCCGCCGAACGCCGCAGGAGCGCGCGGAGCCGGGCCAGCACTTCCTCCATATGGAATGGCTTGGCGACATAGTCGTCGGCGCCGGCGTCCATCCCCGCCACCTTGTCGCTCCAGCGCTCGCGCGCGGTCAGGATGAGAACGGGCATGCTGCGCTCGTCGCGCCGCCACTGCTCGAGCACGGAGAGCCCGTCCTTCTTCGGCAGGCCGAGATCGAGCACCACCGCGTCATAGGGCTCGGTATCGCCGAGGAAATGCCCTTCCTCGCCGTCGAACGCCGTATCGACGGCGTATCCCGCATCGCCGAGCGCGGTCACGAGCTGGCGGTTGAGATCCGGATCGTTTCGACAACGAGAAGCCTCAAACGACTATCCTCCCTAGTGTTCCCGGCGCGCCCTAGAAATTCCCGGTGCGCGCGTCAACGGTCAGGTTCTTGACGTCGCCCTTCTTGCCCAGGACCACGATCTTATAGACGAAGTTGTTGCCGTTTTCGCACAGGGTCGCGGAGATCACCTTGCCGCCGGTCTTGGCCTGAACCTTCTTGTAGATGACGTTGCCCGGCACCAGCGAGTTCTTGGAAATGACCGCGCCGGCGGACTTCCACGGCACGCAGCCTGCGTGCGCAGGCTGAACGGCCGCGGTCATCGCAACCGCCGCCAGCCCTGCTACGGCCAATCGCCTTATCGCCCGACAGATCATCTCGGTCTCAGTCCCAGTATCCCTTCTTGGGAGTAACCATATGAGAATGGCAATGAACGGCGCATGAACGGCCCTATTTCGGGCGGGCGGACGGGCCCGCGCCGGGTTTCGCGGCGGCATCGTCCACCTTGGCGCCGAGCGCCGCAAGACCCAACCCGCCCAGGATGATGGGAAGCTCGGTGATGAGTTGGGCCAGCGACATGTCGCCCACCGCCCAAAGCCCCACGGCCGAAACCGCCGCGGTCACGCCCAGCACCTGGGTCCGGTAGCCCTTGGCGAAGCCGCCGGTGAGAAGCCAAGCAATTGTGTTCATGGACAGTCTCCTTTCTGGATGAAATCGGGATGGCCCAGCGCTCAAGCAGGCGCACCGCGCTCAAGCAGCGAAGCGGTAGCGCATCTAAAAAGCGCTTAAGCAGCGAAGCGGTAGCGCATCAAGAGAGGCCGGTAGCGCATCTAAAAAGCGCTCAAGTAGAGCGCTCAAGTAGCGCGAAGCGCGGTAGCGCAAATTAAGATGCCCAGCGGTAACCGAGCACGAGGTTCTTGCGGTAGGCGGCAAAGCACACGCTGTCGGATTGATTGCCGCCGAGACAAATGAGGCGGCCGTTCTCCTCGCGGTCGAAGAAGGTGACGTGGCCCTGCCAGCCTTTGCCGCGCTTGAGCACCACGATGCAGCCCTGGCGTGGCGCCTCGAGCTTGGTGCCCCAGGAAAGATAAGAGCGCGCCGCGAGCGAGCCGGACGGCTTGAACCCGGCGCGCGCCAGCATCGCGCCGACGAACGCGGCGCACCACGGAACGCTGTCGTGCGTCACGTGCGGATGCCCGGCGTCTTTGTAATAGGCTTGCACGGTCGCATTGTCGGCGGCGCCGGGCGCTTCCGTCACGCCGCGTTCGGCGAGCGCAAGCGCATACCATCGGGGAAGAGGCATCCACGGTCCTCGTCAATGTCTTTAAAGATGGGAGGGGCTTACGGCCGGTCGCGCATGGCCCGGCGCTGTTGCACGATCTTCAACGTCACCAGCACCAAGGAGGCGAGCCCGGTCAGGCTGCCGATCGCCAGCGTCAAAAGATGGAGCCAAGGCGACACCGCATTGGGATCGATCATCGCCGCGACGAAGGAGACGCTGGCGCCCCCTGCCCCCGCGGCCACCGCCTGGCCAGAGCTCATATGCTCGACGGACCGATAGATCATGGGAAAGATCGCGCTCATTGAACGTCGGCTATCTTTTGGACGGCAAAAAGGTTGACTCGGGCGTGCAAGTCCCAAGAAAATTCACGCTTCGACCGTGAGCGCCTCGGCCGGCGCATGGCAAATCGGCGCAGCATTAGGTCAGCAGTGGCATCGCCGCAGAATCAAAGACGGGAGAAGAATACGCGCCACCATGGCCGCTTTGCGCGTTGGGATATAGCTTCCACGTGGATGTCCGATCCGTCAGGGCGTCGTCGCCACATCTGGGCCAGCGCACGCCGCTTCTGCTCCATCAGCTCCGGGGCAAAATAGATGTCGGCGAATACTGATATTGGCGATTCGCCGCCGTCCAGCCGTGCCGCCAGGGTCTGAGCCGTGGCCGCGTCCGGCCCTCGGCCGAGCACGTATTCGAAGATGATGTAAATAAAATCGCGATTGCTGAGACGCTCGTCGGACACCGCTGACGGCTTTGGCGGATGGGGTGCAGGCGCAACCGCTGAGGGCAACGAAAGCTCCAACTCTTCGAGCACGTACGGGTAGAACCTCTTTAGCACGTCCGACATATGAACAGCGCAAGCGTGAGCGACGATTGGCGGAAGGTCATTGCGCCAACTGTCGCGCTTGCCCGAACGGTAGTGAGACTTTTCATCAGATTCGCCGGCGCTTCTGCCGCCCGAGACCGTCTCGAACCGAAACTGTTCGCACACCTCTAACAACGATCCTGGCACCGCCCCCCCGAGATGTTGGAATGCGCGGGTGAGTTCTCCTACCGGATCACTCACTAAGTCCTCCATCAAGACGGTAAGGATGCGATCATCGTCGTACTTCCAGGTTCTGATTGCGTATAGCGGTGGAACAACGTAGCCGGAATGGAAGTCGTACTGCTCGAGAAAGATCATGCTCAAAAGCATGCCTTCCGGGAGGTTCAGTTGGCGCAACTTTTCTCTTTGCTGCGACAACTCCTGCCACTCGTGAAACACGGGATGAGAATTTCTGTGGCTGTAATAGGCGGAAGTGACGACATCAAGCGGATTGCGAATGATGTGGACAGCTCTGCGGAGGTCGGGCGGCAGAAATTCGTAGCTTGCGTTTAGATTCGCGAACACACCGTCGAACTTCGGTGGCGCGAACGACGCCGTGTTTCCAGTTACACGGAATTTCTTCCCTTCTCGTTTAGACAGCTCCGACAGGACGTTGGTCAGCCAACCGCTAGCGCATTTGTGGTGAGTCAAAAATACGTCCATGCGCCACAACCCAGAAGGAGCCCCATCTTACGAGAGATCAACAGATCACGAGAGGTTTTGCAAATCGCCGATGGCATCGCCCTCGATCACGTCACCGATTTCGGTGCAGATTGCCTGGCTCTAGTTTTTCAGCGGTTCTCATCAGGCCCAGCAAGTCCCCACGAGTCCGGACTGGTCAGGCGCGGTCTCGTCACCGGTCCATGTTTGCGTATCGTTGCCCGCGCCCTTTTCTAGCCATGATAGGAAATGGTAGCCGAGACCTGGGTAGCTGTAATACGCGGCGTGCTGACCTTGCTTCGCACTTGTCACGGCTTGCCTGTTCGTCACAGCAGCCGCAGCCGCAGCCGAAGCGCTTCGTCGTCTCGCCGCTCTTGACGGCAGTCCCCACGCCGAACTGCCGTCGTAGAGCGCGATCTGGTTGCCGCCATGGGGCGTGAAATAGAGCGTGGTTTTGCCGTCTGGTCCGACGGCGAGATGGGCACGCCGCTTTCCAGGGTCAGCCTGCCATTGACCGTATCCGCGCCGCCGCCCCCGCCGCCGCCGGATGCCGCCCAAATGATCCCGTCGGACAGTCGGCGCTTCCCGCCGACAATTTGAAGTAGAGCGTCGGCTGATTGCCATTGCTGGCATCGGATACGACAAGCACCGAGAAGGCGGACGCCTCGTCGTCATAGGCGTCTCGGCCGGCGATCAGGTTCACCACGGCGTCAGGCTGGAAACTCTGTCCGTCCGCGCCGTCGGCTCCATCGGCGCCGGCCGGGCCTTCCGGCCCTTCCGGGCCTTCGATTCCGGCGAGCGCCCAGTCCGCGCCGTCGAAGCGGTACATGGCGTCTTCGTCCATCACCCAAGCGAGCCAGCCGGCGCCATTCCCTTGCCCCGGCAGATAGGACCGCCACGCGCCGTCGATGAACCGAGCCACGCGCGCATCCCAGCCTGCCCACGCGCCGGTGCCGGTCGCGCCGCCGCTCGTGCCGGCGACGATATAGGTGTCGCCTTCGACCGGCTCGGCCGGTGGTTCGGCCAGATCCTTGTCGAGCACGCTGAGTTGCACGACCGTATCGAGCAGCGTGACACCTTCGTTATGCGTGACATGCTTCTGCGCTTGCGCCGCCGCGATATACGGAATGCGCAGCTTTGCGCTCTCTTCGGCCATGGCTACACCGTCATTGCCGGGCTTGACCCGGCAATCCATTCCATAGGCGTTTCGGAAAGCCGGGACGGAACGGTATGGATGCCGGGATCAAGTCCGGGCATGACGAAGGCGGAAGATGCGGCCATGTTCGCTCCTCAATGCTGATAGTCGTATGTGAGCTGCTCTGCTGCGGGGCCCGGCCCATACACGGGCGAAACCTGCGCCACGCGGATGTTCACGTTCCATTGCGGCGCGCCGAAATCGGCGTTCTGCGTCGTGGCGCTGTAGAGAAACGCCGGCGCGGTCAGGTCGACGGTGCGCAGCACATCGCCGCCGGGCCCATCGAGAATGTCGAGCTGGTAGCGCTCTTCGTCCTCGCCGAGCGGCACCTCCAAGCCCTGCCAACTGTCGCCGCCGGCGCGCGTGCGGCGCACCCATAGGAACATCCAGTCGCCCGTCTCAGGATCGCGCTTGCCTTGCAGATGCACGGGCCGCAACGGCCGCAACCCGAGCCCCTGGAACGCGTGCGTACGCGTGCCGTAGGAGGCCGCGTCCAGCCCTTCCGTGGTCGGGCCGTATTTGTAGCTGAGCGCGAGACCGATCTCGTCGGGCCGCATGTTGAGCGGCGTGACGGCGCTGTTCACCAGAATGAAGCGCGCACCCGGCGCGACCGGATCGCGCATCGCGCCCTCGGTGCCGCTCATGCCGCGCAGCAATCCGGAGAGATCGTAAGTGCCTGTCTCGATCAGATCCGCGGTCTGGAACTGGAACAGCTCCCAGTCTCCGTCTTCGTTCTCGATGCCCGCGACATTGGCGCCGTTCAACAGCGCCTCTTCGGTAACCGACTCCAGCTCGCCGAAGTCGAGCTTCACACGCAACACGTTGCTCCGGTCGAAGCGGTGCAGCGGGCCCGAGTAGAATCCGAACACGCTCTTCCCCGATGTCGCTCGCGCGCCGACAAGGGTGTTGAGCGCGTAGCCGCTGGTCGACGGAGAGCGATAGACGGCGACCGCGCCCGGCCAGGGCTCCGCCTGCGCCGCGATGTAGCCCACATGCGGCGCCTCGTCCCCGCGCAGCAGCGGTAAATCCATGAAATACGCATCCGTCGGCCCGTAGACGGTCACGACGTCGAACTCGCGCTCCTTCTCCGGCGCGCACCGGCGCGAGATTGAACGGCTCGACCGAGCGCGCTTCGATCTCCTTGACGTCGCGTCCCGCGTCTCGGTCAGCCGCAACGGGTAGTCGCGGCCGCCCGCATCCAACGTCACGACGTCGCCGGGTTCGAGCGCCAGCCGGCTTGGCGGCACCCCGAAACTTCCCCGCTCGCGCGGCCCAGGCGTCGCGCAGCCATCCTTCGGCGATGGCGACGGCCTTGCCCTGTCCCATGACGATGGGGAGTTCCGCCGCCGCGACCCGGTCGCTGCGCACCCCGAGCCGCCGCGCTTCGACCGCCCCTTGAGCGTAGTCGTGATTGCCGTCGACATAGGTGACCTTTGCCGCGAGCGGCAGCTCGGTCTCCTGCCCGCGTGTCAGCGTGTAGAGCGGCGCCTCCGCGTCCGTTTCGACCAGATCGTCGGGCTTCACTGTTGCCACCGGCCCCAGCAGACCGCGATGCGCGAACTGGATCAGGCCGCCGGACTCATAGGCGTCGAACAGGAAGGCCAGTCCAAGCGGCTGAAGCGCATCACGCGCGGACATGATGCGGTCGATGGCGAAACCATCGAGAAACCCGTAGAGCTTCGTCACCTCGTAGCTGGTGAAGCCGTAATCTTCGAGGATCTGCCGCACGACAGCGGCAAGCGCCCCGCCGCCGACGCGGCCCGTCAGCCAGTGCCCGAGCTCCCAATTGCCGCCGTCGGCCCATACCGTCAGCGCATAGGGAAAGGCGGGGTAAGGCCGGGCATCCCAAGTGTAGACGAAGATGCGGGACGCATCGACCATGCGCCCGCCATAGACGCCCGACACCGGGTTCTGACCGGACACAAAGTCTTCGTGGCTCGGATCGAAGAAGCTTTGGATGGCCTGGATGTAGCGGCGCTGAATGAGATCGTCGCGCACGCTGCGCGAGAAATACGGCGCGAAACTCTCCGAGCTCTTCGGATCGATGAACACGTTGGGCTGGTTCGCGCTTTGTCGACCGCGGGACAGCCGATTTCGGTGAACCAGATCGGCTTCGACTCCGGCACCCAGGCGGTGTGCGAGCCGCTCTCCACGCCGCCCGGGCGATTATAGTGCCGGTTCTCCCACCACTCCTTGATCGCTTTGGGCTTGTAGACCCAGGGCTTCCCGTAAGCGCCGTCGGTGATGGCAAGTCGCGTCTGGCTGAGACGCTCAGGGCTCGCTTCGTTGCCGGTGGCGCCTGCCGCCGGGTAGTACCAGTCGAAGCCCTCCCCGCCCCGTACATTGCTGCGCAGGTAATCGAGGTCGTAGATCGACCGCCAGCCCGCCTGGTGATCGAGATGCGCCTCGCCGTCGCGCCAGTCGGACAGCGGCCAATAAAGGTCGATGCCGACGGCATCGATATCGTCGGAGGCCCACAGCGGATCGAGATGGAAATAGACGTCGCCCGAGCCGTCTTGCGGCTGATGCCCGCGATGCTCCGTCCAGTCCGCACCGTAGGTGATCTTGGTGCTCGGCCGCAGCACCGTACGCACGTCGCTGCCAATCGACCAAGCGCACTCG